>JAGRMP010000594.1 GCA_020441225.1 Maritimibacter sp.
GAAGCCGAGATCGTCCGGCTGGTGCTGCTCGGCCATTCGACGCCGTCGGTCGCGGCGCTTCTCGGGATTGCCGAGGGCACGGTCAAGGTTCACCGCCACCACGCCTATGCCAAGCTCGGGATCACTTCGCAGGCCGAGCTGCTGGCCATCGCGGCGCGGCATTTCATGGCGAATCGGTCCTGAGGGCGCGCACCCGGTGCCGAAACGCACGCGCCCGGCACAAAGGCCGGGCGCGCAGAGGTCCGTCGTGCCGCCATGCAAGGGACGCAGATGCGGCACGAGACCCGTGTCTAAAGGGCTCAGGCGGCGCGGTAGAGCGCCGGGCGTTTCGCTTCGACAAGCTCGCGGTGCAGCGCGACAATCGCCGGCTCCAGCGCCTCGCGTTCGAGGATGAACTGCACGTCTACATTGCGCGGCCCCTGGCTCGCGCCGATCGCTTCCAGCCCGGCCCCGGCAATCGCCTGCAGCCCGCGGGTGAGCACCGACAGCCCCCTGAGGTCGCGCCCCACGACCGAGGCCATGGAAATCGCGCGCGAGGTCACCTCGGCCGAGGGATAGGCGCGCACGAGGTCCTTTTCGACCCGGCGCAGCACCTTGAGCGAGGCGTCCACGTAATGGGTGATCGTGTTGGCATTCGAGACCTTCGACACGATCCGCACGTTGTGCCGGGTAAGCACCTCGAGGATCGCCGCGTCGTAGCCCTTCACGCCGACCATGTCCTGTTCGAACACCTCGAGCGCGAACAGATCCAGCCCGGTGACGATCTCGGCCGCCGCCTCTTCGGCCGGCTGGTCGTCGATCAGCGTGCCCGGGTCTTGCGGCTCGAAAGCGTTGGTCACCCGCAGCGGCACTTCCGCTTGGCGCAGTGTCTTGGCGGCCTTGGGGTGGATCGCTTCCATCCCGAGGTTCGAGAGCTGGTCGGCCACGTCGTAATTGGTTCGCCCGAGCTTCCGCACCGCATCGGCGCCGACAAGCTTGGGATCGGCGGACGACAGGTGGAACTCCTTGTGAATGATCGCCTCGCGCGCACCGGTGAGGGCGGCGAGCCGCGAAAAGGTCACTTCGGAATAGCCCCGGTCGTATTCGGTCATCAGCCCGTCGGCGCATTGCGCGTAACCGGTGACGATGGGCATCTCGGTGGCGGGGTCGATCCCCTCCATCGCACCCATGATCCGGTCGTCGAGGCTCACATCGCCCTCGTCGCGCCAGCCCGACAGATCGACGAACCGCGCGTTCACGCCCGCGCGTTGCAACAGAAGCGTGGTCACGAAGGCCGAATGCGCTTCGCCGAGCCCCGAGAGCAGCTCGCGCGTCGAGGCCATGTGTTCGGACAGCCGGAAATGGCCGTAGGAACACAGCCGCTGCAGATCGATCAGGCAATTGCGCGCGCCGAGCACCCGGTCGCGCACGAAAGCGTCGGCGCGCTCGATGTCGCCAGCATGGTCGAGCACCTTGGCATGCGCGTCGCACATCGCGTCCGCCACCTTGTCGAGCCGGTCGTGCCAGCCGTGATCGTTGTCGTCATTGGCAAAGGCGGCAAAGGCCCCGGGCGCGCCCGATTTCTTGTGTTCGAGCAGCAGATCGGTGATGCCCCCGAAGGCCGAGACCACGAAAATGCGGCCATAGAGCTCGGCCCCTTCCCGGTCGCCGACGATCAGCGTATCGCGCAACTCGTCGATGCGGGACATCGAGGTCCCGCCGATCTTTTCCACGGTATGGGTCATATCAGGCCTCCTCGGCCGCCGCATAGGAGCCGTCGGCGCGGTGCACCTCGGTGCCGGTCACCGGCGGGTTGAAGACGCAGGCCATCACCAGCTCTTCTTCGGCGCGCAGCGTGTGGCGGTCATGCTTGTCGAGCGCATACATCACGCCGGGGGTGATCTCGTGGGTCTCGCCGGTGGCGAGATCCGTGATCGAGCCCTTGCCCTTCATGCAATAGACGCTCTCGAAATGGTTCTTGTACTCGAAGGTGTGCTCCGAGCCCGCATCGAGAAAGGTGATGTGGAACGAAAACCCCATGTTGTCGCCGTCGAGCAGCATCCGCACCGAGGTCCAGTTGGCGTCCGACACCACCCTGGACGGATCGTTTTCCACGATCCGGTTGAAATCACGTACGATCATTGGTCCGGTCCCCTTATTCCGCCGCCATCTTGACCCGTTCCGACATCGCGTCGCGGGTGGCGTCGATGAGGATGTTGAAGCCCCTGGTAAAGGTCTCCTTCGGCGTGGTGAGCGGGGCGAGCACCTTGACCACCTGGTCTTCGTTGCCCGAGGTCTCGATCACCAGCCCCTTGTCATAGCACCGGCCGCAGATCTCGGCGGCGAGGTCGCCCGAGCGCACGTCCACGCCCTGCATCAGGCCACGGCCCTTGAGCGTGGCGCCCGGCACCATGTCGGCCACCTCCTGCAGCGCCTCGGTCAGCATCCCGGCCTTGTCGGCAAGCTCCCGCTGGAAGCTGTCGTCGGCCCAGAATTTCTCGATCGCGACCCGGGCCGTGACAAAGGCATGGGTGTTGCCGCGGAAGGTGCCGTTGTGCTCGGCCGGGCCGAACACGTCGTACTCGGGCCGCACGAGCACCAGCGCCATCGGCAGGCCGAAGCCGGAAAGCGATTTGGCCATGGTCACGATGTCGGGTTTCACCCCCATCTCCTCGAAGGAGAAGAAGGTGCCGGTCCGCCCGACGCCCGCCTGGATGTCGTCGATGATGAGCAGCGCGCCATGCTTCCTGGCGATCCGCGCGATCCGCTGCACCCATTCGGGCCGCGCGGCGTTGAGCCCGCCTTCGCCCTGCACGGTCTCGAGCAGGATGGCCGCCGGCGCGTCGATGCCGCCCGACCGGTCGCTCAGCATCGCTTCGAGGAACTCGGCGCTGTCGGTCTTGCCCGGCAGGTAGCCGTCGAACGGCATCCGGGTGACGCCGTTCAGCGACATCCCCGCACCGCCGCGGTGATAGCCGTTGCCGGTCGCCGCCAGCGCCCCGGCGGTCACGCCGTGAAAGCCGTTGGTAAAGGCGATGATGTTGGTCCGGCCGGTCACCTTGCGGGCGATCTTCATCGCTGCCTCGACGGCGTTGGCACCGGTCGGGCCGGTGAACATCACCCGGTGATCCATGTCCCGGGGCATGAGGATATGTGTCTCGAACGCGGTAAGAAACGCGCCTTTCGCATCGGTATGCAGATCGAGCCCGTGGGCGATCCCATCGGACGCGATGTGCTCGATCAGCGCCTCTTTCATGTCCGGGTCGTTGTGGCCGTAGTTGAGCGACGAGCAGCCGGCGAGAAAGTCGATGTAGCGCTTGCCTTCATCGTCCTTCAGCTCGGAACCCGAGGCCGAAGTGAACACCGCCGGCATGCCGCGGCAATAGGAGCGCGCGGCGCTTTCGCGGCGTTCGAAGATTGCCCGGGGTTTCTCGGGGGTCATGTCTTTGGTCATGTCTTTGGGCATGGGAAGTCCTTTCGCACGTGGTGCGTTTGTCATTTGAATGAGGGGAGACTCAAGCCGCGCGGGCGAGCGCCGGGGCCTCGGGCAGCGTGATCGTGACCATGTGCTCGGTCGCGTGCTGGCCGTCGAAATGCATGTCGCGCTCGAAATGCGGCGTGTCGGTGAGCGCGCCGCCGATGTCGCGGGCGAAGCTGCGGAACAGGCCCCACGAGGCGGCGTTGTCTTCGGTGATCGTGGTCTTGAGATGGGTGGCCTCTGTGCAGGCGTCGCGTTCGACGAGCGCGTTCAGCATCGCTTTGCCCAGGCCCAGGCCACGGGCCTTTTCGCCCACCGCCACCTGCCAGACGAACAGCTCCGCCCGGTCCGGGATCATGTGCCCGGAGATCCAGCCGACGATCTCGCCGTCAAGCTCCGCCACCACGCAGGTGTCGCGGAAATGATCGGCCTGGATCAGGTTGGCATACATGGAGTTTTCGTCGAGCGGCTTGCAGCTTTTTACAAGCGCCCAGATATCGGCCCCGTCCGTCGCAGTCGGCCTGCGCAGGCGGGGCACGCGCATTCGGGGTTTGGCAGTGTCTTTCAGCACAGTATCTTTCGGCATCGTCTTGCGTCCCTCTTTTGGTTCGGAGACCTAAGTAATGCGAGAGGGTTAAAAATTCAACACCGGAAGCAAAATGTCGCGAAAATGTCGCAATTCGGCTCATAGCCCCTTTGTTTTCCTTCACTTCAGAAAGGTTTTCCCGGAAAACTACTTCATATAGCGAAGTTCCTGGCCGACATACTTCACTGATTGAAGGATCTCGTGCCTTCATGCGACACTAGGTCCATGACTGAAGCTTCCTCCGACCGCGTCGATGACAGCCTGATCGCGCTCAGGCGCATCATTCGCGCGACCGCGCTCTACGACCGCGACCTCGCGCTCGCCGCCGGTATGACCCCGGCGACCTTGCGGGTGCTCCAGATACTGAACGAGCGCCCCGGTGGCACCGCCACCCCCAAGGCGCTGGCGGTTCAGATGGGGGTGGCACAAGCGACGATCACCGCACTGGTCGACAAGCTCGAAACCGCCGGCCAGGTGGTGCGGCAGCGCTCCGAGACCGACCGGCGGCAGACCAACGTGCGGATCACCGAACCGGGCAGCGCCACGGTGCGCAATGCCCCCGACGCTCTGCAACAGCGCTTCGTGCGCGCGTTCGAGCGGATGGCAGACTGGGAACAGGCCCAACTCGTCGCCTCTCTCGAACGGGTCGCGGCCATGCTCGATGCCGAGGATATCGACGCCTCTCCGGTACTGACGACCGGCGAGATCCATGCCGGGGACACAAACGGGTTGCCCACCGGCCGCTGAACCCGCCCTGTCACCGCCGAACCGGCCCGAAAATCTCTAAAACTCTCCGTTTAAACGGATATTCACGCCTTGCGCCCGAAGATTGCCCCAAATGATCTGGGGTGAACGACCTGGGGGTGCACCATGCCATATTCAAACCTGCCGCCGCATGCTTTCTGGCGCTTGTGCCGCGACGATCCGCGGTTTCGGATATTCGACATCTACCGGCCCAAGTTCCGGCTCTCTCCCGGCATGAAGGTGGCCACTGCCGGAAGCTGTTTCGCGCAGAACATCGGCAAGTACATCCGCACCTCGCAACTGCATCTGGTCGATACCGAACCCGCCCCCCGGGGTATGGCGCCCGAGACTGCGGCGCGGTTCGGCTTCGGCCTGTTCTCGGCCCGCTACGGCAATGTCTACACCGCCCGCCAGCTGCGCCAGCTGGTCGAAGACGCCTGGTCGGGCCAGGTCCACGACAGTGCGATCTGGGAGCGCGACGGACGGTTCTTCGACGGGCTCCGGCCCAATACCGAACCCGACGGTCTCGGCAGCGCCGAAGAAGTCCGCCGGCACCGGCGCGACCATCTGCGCCGGGTGCGCGAGGCCTTCACCGAGGCGGACGCGTTCATCTTCACCCTCGGTCTCACCGAGGCCTGGGTCGATCGTGCGAGCGGCGTGGTGTTCCCCACCGCGCCGGGCGTGGTCGCGGGCACATTCGACCCTGATGCACATGAGTTCGCCAATTTCGGCATGGCCGAGACCTTCGAGGACCTTGCCGCCGCGCTCACCCTCCTGCGGCGCGCCAACCCCGCGCTCAAGGTCATTCTCACGGTGTCTCCGGTGCCCCTGACCGCCACGGCCGGCGGGGCGCACGTGCTGACCGCGACCACCTATTCCAAATCGGTGCTGCGGGCGGTGGCCGGCGAGATGGCCGCCCTGGTGCGCGCGGTGGACTACTTCCCGTCCTACGAGATCATCACCGGCACGCCCTTCTCCGGGCGGTTCTACAAGGAAAACCTGCGCAACGTGACCCGGGACGGGGTGGACACCGTGATGTCGGTGTTCTTTGCCGCGCAGGACAACCTCTCGCAGGGCCTCCGCTTCGGCGACGAAACACTGCCCTCAATCGCGCCCGCGATCGACCCGGGCGACGACGAGGAGATCTGCGAAGAGGCCATGCTGGAGGCGTTCGGCGTGTCATGAAACTCTGCGTCATCGGCAACTCCCATGTCGGTATGTTGCGTGCGGCCGTCCGGCTGCTGGAGCCGGACAGCCCCGAGATCACCTTTTTCGCCAAGGCCGGTGCCGGTCTGGAAAACGCCACTCTCGACGGCTCTGTGATCTCGGCGCGCGACCCCGATCTGCGCCGGGCCCAGGCCCGGTTCGGCATGCCCGAGGCGGTCGATACCGCCGCATACGACGCCGTCATCCTGGTCGCAGGCACCGCGTCGATCTACAGCGCCCTCGCCATCCTGCAGGATCACCGGGTCTCCGGCTGGCCCTCCTGCGCCGCGCACACGGATCCTGACCAATCGCCGCAGAAAGCGCTGATCTCCGAGGCGGCCTTCACCGCAGCGCTCACCGACCTCGCCCGGGCGGGGGTGAGCCACCGGTTCGCCCAGGCCCTGCGCCAGGCGAGCGACGTGCCGATTTTCCTGGTGCCGCAGCCCTACCCGAGCGAGCGCGTGTTCGACAGCGACCGGCCGCGCGAATTCGGGTTCCAGCGCGCCCGCCGTCATGGCGAGGGCGCCGCCATCGCTGCCTGCCTCGCCCGCGCGATCGACGCCGCCTTTGCGCCGATCGGCGGTGTCACGGTGCTGCACCAGCCACCCGAGACCGTGGCACATGGTTTCACCACGGCCCGCGCCTACACCCGCGACGCCGTCCGCGTCGATGGCGACACCGCCCAGCACGCCGCCGATCTGCTCCATGTCGGCCCGGCCTTCGGCGCCCAGGTCCTGGCCCGGGTCTATGCTGAGCTGGAGGCCTTCGCCACCGCCTAGCCGCCCTGGCACCGAACGGTGGGGCTTTCCGGACCTCCGCCCACCGCCGCGCAACGCCAAAGGCCCGGCGGCCATGGTTCAGGGCCGAATTGCGACCTTTTGCGCCGCCGCAAATGCTTTACGCAATCGTTCGATAACGGCACTCTCTTCAGAGCCAGAAGTCGGACAGCCACCGCCATGCGACGCAAACTGCGCAATATGAAAGAGTTTTCCAGGCTGACGGGCCTGTCGCGTCCGACTGTCTCGAAATATTTCAACGACCCCGCGAGCGTGCGCGCCTCGACCCGGGCGCGGATCGAAGCGGCACTGGAAAAATACGATTACCGGCCCAACTTCTTCGCCGTGAACCAGAACCGGCGCAATCCCAAGACGCTGGGCATCATCGTGCCGCAGTTTACCGACCCGTTCTACGCCGAGATCGTGGGGCTGATCGAACGCGCCGCGATCGACGCGGGCTATGCCGCGATCACCCTCAGCTCGCACGGCTCCCCCGAAGACGAGGCCCGCGCCATCGAGATGATCCGCTCGCTCAACATCGGCGGCGTGATCCTGTCGCCGCTCGGACGGGTGTCGGATGCCAAGGCGATCACGCGCCTGCAGGAAGAGGTGCCGCTGCTGCTGTTCGACAGCCATATCGCCGGGCTCGAAGCGGCCACGCTCACCTGCGACAACAGCCAGGGGATCGGCCTGATCGTCGACCATCTCTGCGCGACGGGCACCGCGCCCTGCTATGTCGACATGCCCGAGATCAACTCGACCGGGCGGGAACGCCGCGAAGCCTATGAAGCGGCGATGCGCGCCCGCGGGTTCGCGCCGCACGTCCTCCCGTCGCCGGAGGCGGGCTGGGGTCTGGAGCGGATCGGCGCCGAAGTCGCACGCGCGGCGCTCGCGGCAGGTGGCTTTCCGTCCTCGACCGTCCTGTGCGGCAATGACCGGCTCGCCATCGGGGTGCTCTCGGTGCTTCACAAGGCCGGGATCAAAGTGGGCCGCGACGGCGCGCTGCGGGTTGCCGGACATGACGACCATCCGGCCGCGGCCTATGCCTGCCCGAGCCTTACCACCGTCGCCCAGGATACCGCCGGCCTTGCCCGGCGCGCCATCGGCATGACGCTCGACATGATCGCCAAAGGTGGCCCGACTGCGTCACGCGAACGCCTGCCGTCCGCGCTCGTGTTGCGCGATTCGGCCTGAGCCCGGCCCCGGCTCAGCCGCGCTT
>JAGRMP010000077.1 GCA_020441225.1 Maritimibacter sp.
CACCGGCAGCGCCAGCGCCGCGCCGAACAAGAGGCAGGCCAGCAGGGCAAACCCGGCGACCAGCCCGCCGCCCGCGAGAGCGAGCCCCCCTGCGGCGCCGAGCAGGACAAGCGCCGCGCCGCCCTGCACCCGCCGTCCTCGGCCCGCCGCCATCGCCCAGGCCCGCGCGCCGCCGCCCGCGAGGATCGGCATCCGCGCGATCCGCCGGAGCGCGTCCGCCGCCGCGAGCGCGGTGCCGGCGAAGGCCATCGCCAGCCCCGACAGCCACCAGGCGGGGCGCAGCTGCAGTGTCCCAGCCACCTGCGCCCCGTATAGCCCGTCGAGCGTGGCCGCCACGCCCGGGAGCAGGCTCGCCGCCACCAGATAGCCGAGCACGATCCCGACAAGCCCGCCCGCCAGCGCGAACACCGACAGCTCCAGCGCGAACAGCCCGACGATCCGGCTGAGCGGCATCCCCACCGCGCGCATCGTTCGCACCATGCCCCGCCGCTGTTCAAAGGCGAGGCCGATGGCACCGTGGACGATGAAGATGCCGACCGCGAAGCTCAGGAGCCCGAAGGCGGTCAGGTTGAGATGGAAACTGTCGGTCAGCCGCCCGATCTCGGACCCGCCCGCCGCCGCCTGAAGCGCGAGATCCGGCGCGACCCGTTCGAGCGGCGGCCGCCCGAGCGGTTGGTCGGGCAGGAGGATCAGCCGCGAGATCGCACCGGGCCGGTCCAGCAGCCTCTGGACGCCCGAGATGTCGCCCACCGCCGTCCCGGGCGCGATGCCCGGATCGGAGAGGACGCGCACCGCAACCGCCCCGTCCAGCAACGCGGCGGCATCGGGCGCGGCAAACAGCACACCGCCCGACAGGATATCGGCCAGGCCCACCCCGTCGCCGTCGCGCATCTGTCCAAGCCCCCGCGGCGCGGTGAGCGGATCGAGACCCACGAGCCGCACCGCGCTTTCCCCGACCGCCAACCGCCCTTCCAGCACCGGGCTCACCAGCCAGCCCGCGCGCCTGAGCGCGACGAACCGGTCGAGCGGGATGGCGTCGCCCACCCGCGGCACGAGCGCGTCGTAGCGGCCTTCGCCCAGCGTCGCGGCGGCGGCATCGTAGCTGGCCCGCGCCTCGGCATTGACCGCCTGCACCGACGACCACAGCCCGGTCGCGAGTGCGAGCCCCGCGAGCAGGGTGAACAACTGAAGCGGATGCCGCCGCCAATGCGACCACAGCGCCGCGAGCCCCGCCCGGGTCACGTGAGCCGGCCCCGGGTCAGGTGCAGCCGCCGGTCGAGCCGCGCCGCCAGCGCAGGGGAATGGGTCGCCATGACCAGCGCCGCCCCTGTCTCGGTGACGAGCGCGCCGAGCTGGTCCATCACCTCCGCCGCCGTCGCCTCGTCGAGGTTGCCGGTGGGCTCGTCGGCCAGCACCAGCTTGGGCCGGGCGGCCAGCGTGCGCGCGATGGCGACCCGCTGCTGCTGCCCGCCCGACAGCTCCTCGGGGTATTTGCCGAGTTGCCCCGCGAGCCCGAGCGCCGCGATCAGCGCCGCCGCCTGTTCGGGATCGTACCGCCCGGCAAGCCGCGCCTGAAAGGCGATGTTGGCCGCGACCGTGAGCGAGGGGATCAGGTTGAACTGCTGAAACACCACGCCCACAATCTCGCGCCTGAGCGCCGCCCGGCCGGTGTCGTCGAGCCCGGTAATCTCCCGCCCCGCAAGCCGGATCGACCCGCCATCGGCATCGTCGAGCCCGCCGATCAGGTGCAGAAGCGTGCTTTTGCCCGAGCCGGATTCGCCGGTCAGCGCGAGGGTCTCCCCGGCATCGAGCGTCAGATCGATCCCGCGCAGCACCGCGACCGGCCCATCGCTGCCCGCGAAACTCTTGGTCAGGTTCTCGACGGTCAGCAGCACCTTTGCACCCTCACGAACGGCGCCCCGATCCGGGCGTCAAGCCCGACCCTGCCACCAAACCGGCGCGGCCTCCAGCCCGCCCAGACGGCGCCGATCACCGGAGGGTCCGCGCGAGGCAGGCGAGCCAGTTGTCGCGGGCGAGCTTGTCGATCAGCGGCCGGTCATAGCCATGCGCCGCCATCGCCGCGAACAGCCCCGGTACCCCGGTCACATCGCCGATCGCGTCCGGCAGCGGACAGCCGTCGAAATCGGAACCGAGCCCGACATGATCCTCGCCCAGCACCGCGATCAGGTGGTCGAGATGGCGCAGGATCACGTCGAACCCCAGTCCCGCGTCGGCCTTGCCCTCGGGATGCAGGAAAAACGTCGCGAAATTGAGCCCGACCATGCCGCCCGTGTCCCGGATCGCGTGCAGTTGGCGGTCGGTCAGGTTGCGCGGCGAAGGGCAGAGCGCGTGCGCATTGGAATGGGTTGCGACCAGCGGCGCGTCGGACAGCGCCGCCACGTCCTCGAACCCGGCCTCGTTCAGATGCGACAGATCGATCAGGATCCCGAGCGTGTTGCACAGCCGGACCAGGTCCTTGCCGTGCTCGGTCAGCCCCGGCCCGGTGTCGGGCGTGCCCGGGAAGGCAATCGGCACCCCGTGGCCGAACACCGTGGGCCGGCTCCAGACCGGCCCGAGCGAGCGCAGCCCCATGGCGTGAAACAGATAGAGCGCATCGAGGTCCGGCCCGATCGCCTCGGCCCCCTCCATGTGCATCACCCCAGCGATCCGGTCCCCAGCCATCGCGGCACGGATCTCGTCCACCGAGCGGCACAGGGCGAACTCCTCGGGCGCCACCCGTGCCATCCAGTGCATCAGCCCCGCCATGGTGAGCGCCACCGGCTGCGCCGTCGCGTGGTCCATCAGCGGCGGCAGCGGGAGCGCATAGGGCGGCTCGACCATCAGCGCGCGAAAGTCCGGCGGCGGCCCCTCGGACAGCGGCGGCACGAAGATCGCAAACAGCCCGCCCGCGAACCCCGCCTGCTTCATCCGCGCAAGGTCGAGATGCCCCGCGCCGGTCGCGCCCAGCCAGGTCTCATCGCGCGGTGTCGCGGCGGTCATCAGTCGGAGCAGAAAGTCGTTGTGGCCGTCGAAGAAGCCAGTTGAATGTGTCATCTGCGGATCTCCGTTCGTCGCCAGCCCGGATCATGGGGCAGGGACCCGCAAAGGTCGAGGTCCCGGAAACGACTGGAGGCGCCCTGCCCGCCGCACTAGGGTGGCCGAACCGTGGCAAGGTCTCGGAAAGGCATCATGGCAAGGTTCCTGCGGATCGTCGCGCTGGGCGGGATTGCGATTGCGCTCGTGGCGCTCGGCCTTTGGCTGGAGCCTCGTCAGGCGCCGGACCGCGCCGCGCCGCCCGCCATCCCGCCCGACGCCGGCGCCTTCGTGCGTGCCGAGGGGCGGGAGCTGACCCGCGACGGCGCCCCCTTCCGGTTCGAGGCCGTGGCCTTCGGCAACGACTACAGCCTCGCGCTGGGTGAGTACGGCTTTTCGCTCGCCGACAGCCGCCACCATTCCGAACGCGATTTCGAGCGCGTCGCGGGTCTCGGCTTCAACGCGATACGCTTTGCCTTCAACGGCACCTGGTGGCGCGATGATCCGCACGCCTTCTGGGATTGGCTCGACCGCAACATCGGCTGGGCCAGGGCCCACGGCCTCGTCCTGGTGCTCGATCTGCACGTGCCCATCGGCGGGGACTGGCTCGACGCGAGCCTCGACCCCGATTTCTCGATCTGGACAGACCCGGCCGAAGGCGCGCTCAACGTCGCGCTCTGGCGCGCCGTCGCCGAGCGGTACCGCGACGAGCCGACCATCGCCGCCTATGACCTCCTCAACGAGCCGGTGACCGCGGATGCGACCGGCGACCAGTGGCGCCAGCTCGCCGCCGAGATGGTCGCCGCGATCCGCGCAGTCGATCCCAACCACCTGCTCGTCGTCGGGCCGGTTTACGGCACCGAGCGGGCATACCGGCCGATCGGTCCGGGCGACCAGTTCCTGGTCGACGATCCCAACGCTCTCTACGATGTCCATTTCTACGAGCCCATCGCTTTTACCCACCAGACCGCGGGCTGGCTCGCCGATCCGATCGCCGACGGCGGGCGCTATCCCGACCCGGACGTGCTGGTCCCGACCGGCGCGCAGGAGCTCCTGCCCGAAGCCCGCATCGCCGGGCCCACCCTGCCCGCGGGCGACAGCGACTGGCAGAGATACGAAAGCGCCTGGACCGAAGTCACCGATCCGCGCGCCGTCGCAGCGCTGCCGACGGCCACCCTGCGGTCGGGCGCGCGCGGGCAGGTTCTGTTCGACGACATCGAGGTCTTCGAGCGGGACCCGGCGACCGGCAGAATCCGCCGTGTACTGCACGCGCCGATCGCCGAGACCGACCTTGGGGCGTGGTGGGACTGGAGCGACCCCGACAGCGCTCCGGCCCGGTTCGCCCGGGTCACCGCCGAAGGCGTGAACGACGACGCCAGCCTGCTGATCGATGGCGCTGCCGGGCGCGACGGCTTTCTCGGCTGGAGCAGCGATCTTGACTGGTTCCGGGTCGCGCCGGGCAGGAGCTACCGGATCTCAGGCTTCATGAAGGGCAGGGGCGTGCGCTATGGTCCGGCCGGCGAAGCGCCGGGGCATATCGGCCTGGCGCTCGATGTCTATGGCGGGTCCGAGGCGGGCGACCCGGGCTTCCTGCCACGCGGTCCCGCCTATCTCGACCACCTGCTCGGCGATCTCACCCGCTTCGGCCGCGACCACGAGGTGCCGATGTCGGTGATGGAATTCGGCACCATTCGCGCGACCCTGGACGACCCGGACAAGGGCGGCGCGCGCTGGATCTCCGACATGCTCGATCTGTTCGGGGCTCAGGGGCTGAGCTTTTCGCTCTGGGCCTACCACGACGCGGCGATGGGTCTCTACCTGACCGACCCCGACCGGCGGCCCGGTCGGGCCAACACGGCGCTGATCGAGGCCGTCGAGGCGTATTTCGCGCGGTCCGGGGCACGGTCCCGTCCCTGACCCCCGCCGAACACCGGCGCCGCACCGGTCAGCCTACGCGCCGCGGCCCGCTCATCTTGCGGCGGCACCTGCGCCGACCCGGGGTTCGAGGCGTGCGGATACCGCCTCAAACCGGCCACATTTGCGCTCCCGCGCAGGGGTGATTCGTTAAGGCAGAGGCGCAAATTATCCACAAAATGCAGCGATCGGGCCGACTGTCCGCGAGTTAACCAAGTCTTTGTTTCCTTGGGGATTACAGGGCAGTCGGGCGGGTCGGATTGACCACGTTGCGTCTCAATTGTGAACTTTTTCTGCCCAAGTTTCGCCACATCGCTTAATCTGCAGATCTGGGGAATGGGTGGTGGTTTCTCGGCTTTCGGCGCGCGGTCAATCCTGATCGCGGCACCGGAATCCCGAGCGTTTTCTTAGGACTGAACCGCACCCGTAATGAGTGTAGGGGGGGCCGGCGGCGTAAGCGCCGGTCGATCGCGTTATGTCCATTGGGGGATATACGTTTCTTTTCGATGTCGATGAACGGCCGCGGAAGAACGTCTTTTTCGATCCGACCGAGCGTCGTCGCAGCCGCGTCACGTCGCTGCTTCGCGCCGGGTTTGTCGCTCTGGTGGTCTGGAGCGCATTCTTCTTCAGCGGCACTGTGCCGCTCATGGGCGTGGCCGAGGAAGCGATGTTCCTGTGGCGCACCAAGGTTGCGGGTCTTGCCGAGACCTTGCCCCATTCCCACGATCACCAACCGCTTCTCGTGCAACCGAATACCGCCGCCGGGCCTGAGGGCGCGGAGGGCGGGATCCTCGCCGGATTGGCCCGCAACGCCGACTTCGTCCTGACCGACCGGGACGGTCTGCGCCCGACCCTGGCCGACCATCACAACGTTTCCGATGTATCGGTCTGCCGGACGTCGCCGGCGCCGGTGATGGCCGCGCTTGCCGACGGCGCGCCCGCCCGCCGGGTTTTCGGGCACATCCCCTCGGGCATCGATACCGCGCCGCTGTCGCTGCCGCGCAGTTGTGACACACTCGACGTGCTGATGCCCGACTGGATGACGGTGACCCTGTCCGATGCCGGTGCGCAGCTCGTTGTCGCTGGCGACGATGTGCGCCTTGATACCGAGGCCTTTCTCGATACCGCCGCGCCGGCCCCTGCACTGCTGCCGGTGGTCAAGTTCGACCTCCTCACCCAAACGCCGCAAGCCACGTTGCTGGATCCCGCCGCGGCGAACCGCCTGCTGCACGACCTGTCCGAAGCCGTCGATGCGGTCGACGGTATCGGCGCGTGCCTCGACCTCGATCTGTTTTCCGACCCCGATCTCGACACGCTTGCGCCGTTCCTGCAGCGTGTTCAGCGTGGTTTCCGCGAGGCCGGGCTGGAGAGCTGCCTCGTGCTCTCGGGCGACAGCGCTGCCTGGCAGAACCCTGCCATCACCGGCGCTTTCGACCGGATCGTGCTCAAGCTCTACCGCCGCGCCTGGGTCGGCTCCGTGCCCGGGCCGGCGGCGGACGAAGCCTGGTTCGCGCGGACCGTGCGCGCAGCCGAGGCCGAGATCGGCCCCGACCGCCTGGTGGTGGCGCTGGGCAACTTCGCCGTCGACTGGGCCAGCGGCCGCGCTTTGCCCGAGCAGACCTCCTATGCGGAAACCGCCTACCGGGTCGCGCAGGCGGGCGGCAAAATCCGCTTCAGCGCTGAAACCGGCAACAGTTTCGCGGCCTATGTCGATGCCGCGGGCGCACGCCACCGGGCCTGGATCCTCGACGCCGTCTCGGCCCATAACCAGCTCCGCATCCTCGCCGATCTGGGCGTGTCCAATGTCGCGATCTGGTCGCTCGGCACCGAGGACCCGGGCCTCTGGCCCCTGCTCTCGTCCGATATCCGCAACCCTGCCGACACCATGGCGGCGCTCGCCGACGTGCGGGTCGCGACCTATGTGCAGTATCACGGCGAAGGCGCTTTCCTGCGGGTGACGTCGAGCCCCGAGACGGGCCGGCGCAACGTCGCCTTCTCGCCCGCGGACGGGCGGATCACCGAGGCCAGCTACGCGCTCATGCCCGCGCCTTACGTGATCGAGCGCTATGGCCAGCCGCCCCGCGCCCGGCTTGCGCTCACCTTCGACGATGGGCCGGATCCGGTCTATACCGCCCAGGTTCTCGACATCCTCAGGGACACCGGCACGCCCGGCGCCTTCTTTGTCGTCGGGGCGCAGGTGATGGAAGATCCCGACCTCCTCGTGCGGATGGTCGAAGAAGGCCACGAAGTCGGTTCGCATACCTTCTCGCACCCGCGCATGGACCTGATCACCCGTACCCGCGGCGCGCTCGAGCACAGCATGATGCGCAAGCTCATCGCTGGCTATTCCGGCCGGGATACCCGGCTCTACCGCGAGCCGTTCATGCGCGCCGGCGGGCC
>JAGRMP010000595.1 GCA_020441225.1 Maritimibacter sp.
TGAGGTTGGCGGCAAATCTGGGCATATGAGGGGCTTGTACTGAGGCTGTGGGAAGGAAACCAGTTTGACCCGCCGGGCGCAAGCAGCGGGCGTCGGCGCGCCGGTATTCTGGGGCTCGAAAACATGAGGCCGGGGCGCGCGTGTGATGTGCGAGGGATGTGCGAGCTCGCACATGATGTCAACATATTGTTATTATTAATGTTAACGCTAACTGACTTTTGAGCGGCGCGCGTGATGACGGGCAGGGCTGCAGCCGGGGATCGGGGCGGTCGGTGGCGCGGCGGTCGCGGCATTCGGGTCGCCGGGGCGCAGGGCGCGGATGGCAGGGTTGACCTGCGCGCCGAAGGCGCGATCGAGCGGGACGGGATATGGGCCCGGCGCGATGTGTTTGGCCGCGGGCGCGGTCGTGGGTCGGGGAGCGACAGGGGCCTTCTGCCTTTCCGCGGCCGCCGGGCGAAGGGGACCGCTGCGTGAATGCAACGCGTGCGGCGCGGCCGGGCGATGCCCGTTTGGCGCAAAGCTCGGGTCGGACAGGCCGTTCTCGAGACGGGCGGGGACCACGATTCGCGCGCCGGGCGGCGGACCATCCTGCCGGGACGACGGGGCGCGGGTCTGCCGCGAGCAGGATGGCCGGCGTTGGCCGCCGCTTCTGTCCGGGAAAACGGCCGGCGGCGCTGGATTGCCTCGGAGGAGGCGGCGGGCGTGGCGGGCGGACACGATAATTTGTGGCACTTTTCGCGACAGTGGCAGCGTTGTCGTCCGCGGCAACGACATTGCCGACGCCCCTGCTCTCTCTCGCACCCGGATGACTCCCTGATGGAAGGTCGACGCGTCAGTCCTTCCAAATAATTGCAATTGTTTAATTTCATCCTTGGAAAATGGACTACTTCCCTAGTGGACTAGCGGAGTTGGGCGCCAGCGGAGTGGGACACTGGGACGCCAGGGACGGGGCTCTGGGTCAGACCGGAACCGAAGCGCCGGGCGGACGGGCCGACAGGTGGACCGGTGGGCGCGTGGGCATAGGTCGGCATAGGGTGCGGCTTGGCGTCGGGACGGTGCCTGCGCAGGGGGCGACGGATCAGGCGGGCAGCTCGACCGAAGGGATCACCGGGAAGAAAATCCCGCCCGACCACAGGCCGAACCAGCTTGCGCCATCGTGATCGGCATGCGCTCCGAGCTCCACGAGCCGGAAGAAGCTCTTGCGGTCGATCAGCGCCTCGAGCCCAGCGCGGATCTCGACATAGGGGGCGGGTTCGCCGGTCTCCGCATCGCGCAGCACGCGGATCGGGTGGTCGGGGCCCGCGGTGGCGGTATCGCCGAGGCTGGTCTCGAAGGTGAGGCGCTGCGCCTCTCCCGCCCCTTCGGCGGTGAAATCCACCGCCACGAAGGGGGCGTCATCGACGGCGATCCCGACCTTTTCGACCGGGGTGACGAGGAAGAAAGCGTCGCCCTCGCGCTTCAGGATCCCACTGAAGAGTTTGACCAGTTCGGGCCGGCCGATGGGCGTGCCGAGGTAGAACCAGGTGCCGTCTCGGGCGATTCGGATGTCGAGATCGCCGCAGAAGGGCG
>JAGRMP010000596.1 GCA_020441225.1 Maritimibacter sp.
TCGGCAGATGAACGGTCTCGCGACGTAACCGCCCGGTTTAGACCGCCTGCCCCGGGGCGGGGTGATGTCGTAAGAGGCGTCGTAAACGACGTCGTTTGCGACGTGTGTTGGCGGAGGGTGTATGCGGGGCGAGGTTCTGGGTGTCGAGCGGCGGCGACGGTGGAGCGACGAGCAGAAGCTGTCGATCCTGGCCTCGGTGGGCGTGGATGGCGCGACGGTCACCCAGGTCGCGCAGCGCCACGAGGTGACGCGGTCGCAGATCTACGGTTGGCGCTATGAGCTGAAGCGGAAGGGCCTGCTGCCGTCGGAGGCGCCAGTGCGGTTCGTGCCGTTGCCGGCGTTGGCGTCGATCGTGCCTGAGGAGGCTGTGCCGACCGCCCCGGTTGAGACGATCGAGATCGAGCTGCGGAACGGGCGTCGGCTGCGTGTGCCGGCCGGGCTGGACGAGACAGCGCTGAGGCGGCTGATCCGGGTGACGGAAGCCGCATGATCGGACCCGGCACCGGCACCCGCGTCTACCTCGCCTGCGGCACGACCGACATGCGCAAGGGGATCGCCGGGCTGGCGGCCCTGGTCCAGGATGTGCTGAGGAAGAACCCCGCCGGCGGCGCGGTGTTCGCGTTTCGCGGTCGCCGTGGTGACCGGCTGAAGCTCCTTTACTGGGATGGCCAGGGCTTCTGCCTCTATTACAAGGTCCTCGAGCGGGGCCGCTTTCCCTGGCCGTCGGCGGCGGACGGGAGCATTCGCCTGACCTCGGCGCAGCTCGCTATGCTGTGGGAGGGGATCGACTGGCGACGCCCGAACTGGGGCGCGCCGCCGGCCCGGGTCGGCTGATTTATCGCTCTGTTATCGCTTGTTTTTATGGCGATGTGCCGCGGCGGATGCTATCCATGTTCATGTCCGATGCAGTCCCCGACCTGCCCAACGATCCGGCCGTTCTGAAGGCGATGATCGCCGCCTTGCAGGCGGAGAACGACAAGATGTCGGCGACGCTCAGGGCGCACGATCTGCTGGTTCAATCGCTGCGTGTCCGGATCGCCAGGTTGCAGAAGCAGAAGTTCGGAGCCAGCTCGGAGAAGATCGAACGCGAGATCGAACAGCTCGAACTGGCGCTCGAAGACCTTCAGGTGGCGCTGGCCGAGGCCGATGCGCACCCGCATGACGAAAGCGATGCGGCGGAAGCCGCCACAGATGCCTCGGAACCGACCCGGCCACGTCGCCGGCCCCGTGTCTCCGCCGACACCCCGCGCGAGCGCCGGACCCTCGATCCCGGCGAGACCTGCCCGGATTGCGGCGGGGAGTTGCGCGTCGTGGGCGAGGATGTGAGCGAGCTTCTCGATATGATCGCGGCGCAGCTCAAGGTAATCGAGATCGCCCGGGTGAAGAAGTCCTGTCGGCGCTGCGAACGGATGGTGCAGAGCCCCGCACCCAGTCGCCCGATCCCGCGCAGCATGGCCGGTCCGGGCCTTCTGGCCTACGTGCTGACCTCGAAGTTCGACGACCACATTCCGCTCTACCGGCAGAACGAGATCTTCTCCCGGATGGGCGCCGACATTCCGGACACCACGTTGGTCGACTGGTGCGGGCAGGCGATGCAGACCTTGCACCCGCTGATCGAGCGGATTGAGGTCGACATCATGTCGAGCGATCTGCTCCATGCCGACGATACCCCGATCCGGGTGCTCGACCGGTCCCGCAGGGACAAGGGCCTCGGCAAGGGCGTGAAGCAAGGCCGGATCTGGACCTATGTCCGCGACCAGCGGCCCTGGGCCGGCACGGCGCCGCCCGGCGCGGTCTACTACTTCCCGTCCGACCGCAAGGGCGAGCATCCCCGAAGGCACCTCGCTGACTGCGGCGGCATCCTCCAGGCCGATGCCTATGCCGGGTTCAGAGAGCTCTATGAACCCCAAGCCGACGGATCGGTGCGGTTCCGGGAGGCCGCCTGCTGGGCACATCTGCGCCGGGACTTCCATGATGTCTGGGCCGCCACCAAATCCGGGATCGCCCGGGAGGCCCTCGACCGCATCGGCGCGCTCTACGACATCGAGCGCGAGATCACCGGCCAACCCGCCGGGCTGCGCCGCGCAATCCGCCAGGAGAGGAGCAGACCGAAGGTCGAGGCCTTCCACGTCTGGGCCGAGCAGCAACTCACCCGCATCCCTGGCAAAAGCGACCTCGCCAAGGCCTTCCGCTACGGCCTGAGCCGCTGGCCGTCCTTCACGCTGTTCCTCGACGATGGTCGCGTGGCGATCGACAACAACGCGGCCGAACGCGGCATGCGCCCGATCGGCATCGGCCGAAAAAACTGGCTCTTCGCCGGCTCCGATACCGGCGGCGAGACCCTGGCGCGCGCCATGACCATCATCGAGACCGCGAAACTGAACGGTATCGACCCGCAGGCCTACCTCGCCGACGTCCTCGACCGCATCCACGATCACAAGATCAACCGGCTCGACGAACTCCTGCCCTGGAACTGGACCCCCGAAGCCGCTCAGGCCGCCGCAGCCTGAACCGCGGTCTCAATCGGGCGGTTACCTCGCGACGGCAGGCAGGGGGCCTT
>JAGRMP010000597.1:0-2310 GCA_020441225.1 Maritimibacter sp.
GGCGCGAGGCCTATCCGGGCGATGTCTTCTATCTCCATGCGCGCCTGCTGGAACGCGCGGCAAAGCTCTCGCCCGCGCATGGCGGCGGCTCGCTCACCGCGCTGCCCATCGCCGAGACCGACGCGGGCAACCTCTCGGGCTATATCCCGACCAACCTGATCTCGATCACCGATGGCCAGATCGTGCTGAGCGCTTCGCTTTTCGCCTCGGGTCAGCGCCCGGCGGTGGATGTGGGGCTGTCGGTCAGCCGGGTCGGCGGCAAGGCGCAGAAACCGGCGCTCAGGGGCGTTTCGGGGCGGGTCAGGCTCGATTACGCGCAGTTCCAGGAGCTCGAGATGTTCACCCGCTTCGGCGGCATCTCCAACGCGCGGGTCGCGGGCCAGATCGCGCGCGGGGCCCGGATCCGCGCGCTCCTGAGCCAGCCGCGCCACACGGGGCTCAGGCTCGCCGACCAGGTGGCGCTGCTCGCCGCCCTGGCCGACGGCGCGCTCGACGGCGTAGACCCCGGGGCGATCCCGGCGCTCCGCGCCCAACTCCCGGCCTGGCTCGACGCCCACGCGCCGCAGGCGGTGGCGGCGCTCGGAGACAGCGGCATGCTCGAAGACGCGACCCGCGCCGCGCTGGTCGGCGCGGTGGCGGCGCTGGCCAGGGAGGAGGGCGGGTCATGAGCGGGCGGCTTGCCGAAGTCGAAGCCCGGATCGGCACGGTCGAGAAGCTTGCCGCCGTGATCGCCGCGATGCGCGGGATCGCGGCTGCACGGGTGCGCGAGGCACAGGGCCAGCTCGCCGGGATCCGCACCTATGCGGGCACCGTCGGCGCCGCCATCGCCCGCGCGCTCGCCCTCCTGCCCCAGGGCGCGCCGCAAGCCGCGGCGAACGGCGCTGCCACCCGGATCGCCGTGCTCTTCGCCGCCGAACAGGGCTTTGCCGGCGGGTTCTCGGCCCGGGTGTTCGACGCCGCCGCGCCGCTCCTCGCCGCGCCCCACCTGTTGTTGCTTGCGGGCGACCGGGGCCTGCCGGTCGCGGCGGAACGGGGGCTTGCCGTCGACTGGTCGGCGCCGATGATCGCCCATCCCGGGCAGGCGGGGAACCTCGCCACGCGGATCACCGAGGCGATCTATGCCCGCCTCGCCGCGGGCGACGCAACCGCGGTCACGCTCGTGCACAGCGCGCCGGACGGCCCCACGGGCGCAATCGTGACCCGCAGGCTCGTCCCCGTCGACTACGCCCGTTTCCCGCCCCCGCCCCATGCCGTCGCCCCGCGCATCACCCTGCCGCCGGAGGACCTGCTCGCCCGGCTTGCACAGGAATACGTCTTCGCCGAGATCGCCGAGGCGGTGATGCTCTCCTTTGCCGCCGAGAACGAGGCCCGGATGCGGGCGATGATCGCGGCGCATGACAATGTGAGCGAGACGCTCACCGAGCTTGTCGGCCAGTCGCGCCGGCTGCGCCAGGAGAAGATCACCGACGAGATCACCGAACTCGCCACCGCGCGCCTTCCGGTCCGCTGAGAGGCCCGGGAAAGGAGGCCAGATGGCCGACCGCATACCGCATCCTGCCCTCGGACCCGCTTCCGCGCGGACCCAAGACGGCCGCGCGCTCTTCCGGGCCGCCGAAACCGCGCAGGAAATCCGGGACGATATCACCCGTCGGCTTGACCGCGCCGACCGGCCGCGCGCCGGCTCCGCGGCGGAAAGGACATCCTCATGAAACTCTCGTTCCACGGCGCCGCCCATGAAGTCACCGGCTCGTGCCACCTGGTCCGCAGTGGCGGGCGCAGGATCCTGGTCGATTGCGGCATGTTCCAAGGTCCCCGCGAACTGACCGAGGACAACGACGCGGCCTTCGGCTTCGACCCGAAAGAGATCGACGCGGTGCTGCTCACCCATGCCCATCTCGACCATTGCGGAAGATTGCCCCTGCTCGTCAAACGCGGCTTTCGCGGCCGGATCGTCGCCACCGCGGCCACCCGCGATCTCGCGAAACTGGTGATGCTCGACTCGGCGCATCTGCACGAGGAAGAGGCCCGCCGGCACCACCGCCACGGCCAGCGCGGCGGCGCGCACGAGGCGCTCTACGACACGATGGATGCGCTCGATGCCGTCGATCGCTTCGGCCCCGACGCCACCTATCTCAAGCCGATCGAGCTTTTTCCCGGCATCACCGCCACCTTTTTCAACGCCGGCCATATCCTCGGCTCGGCCTCGATCCGGCTCGAACTCAGCGAACGGGACCGGACCCGCACGCTCCTGTTCTCGGGCGATATCGGCCCCGACGACCGGCCGCTCCTGTCGGGGCCGCAGGTGCCCGA
>JAGRMP010000597.1:2359-4276 GCA_020441225.1 Maritimibacter sp.
TCGACGCCTCGGTCGACGAGTTTCTCGACGCGGTGAAGGCGGCCCATGACCGCGGCGGCAACGTGGTGATCCCGACGTTTGCGCTGGAACGCGCCCAGGAGCTGATCTGGTTCCTGCGCGAGGGGATCGAGACGGGCCGGCTCGACGCCGGCTTGCAGGTGTTTCTCGACAGCCCGATGGCGATCAGCGCCACGCGGGTCTTCGCCCGCCACCCCGAGGCGATGCGACCCGAGCTTGCACGGATGATCGAGACCGGGCGTGACCCGTTCCGCCTGCCGGACCTCCACTTCACCCGCGAAGCGCACGATTCGATGGCGTTGAACCGGATCCGGTCGGGTGCGGTCATCATGGCGGGGTCGGGGATGTGCACCGGCGGCCGGGTGCGCCACCACCTGCGCCACAACCTGCCGCATGGCGATTGCAGCGTGATCTTCGTGGGCTACGCCGCCGAGGGCACGCTGGCACGGATCATCATCGACGGCGCGCGGGCGGTGAGACTGTTCGGCGACGAGGTGCCGGTCAACGCCCGGGTCCACACCATCAACGGCTTTTCCGCCCATGCCGGCGCCGACGGTCTCAGGCGCTGGCACGCGCGCGCGGGCGATCCGGAGCTGACCTTCCTGGTCCATGGCGAGGCGCAGGGGATGCAGGCCTTTGCGAAAGCCATCGCGCCCGCGGCAGTCGAGATGCCGAAACTGCACCAGAGTTTCGATCTGTAGCCGCGGCGCGGAAGCGGCGGGCCGCTGCCGAACCGTCCGGCCACCCGCCGCGTCGGCTCTCGCGGACGTGACCAAGATAAAAATCCTGTAATCCCCGTTTCAGTCGCGCGTGAGACCGCTCGGCCAAGGTGGCTCCACTCACAAAGAGGAGCCCGCCCATGAAACCCCTTCCCAGACTCACCGCCCTGACCCTCGCGGCCTTCATGTCGTCCGGCTCTCTGGTCGCCTATGCCGCGACCACCGAGCCCCCGGCCCAACAAACCCCGGCCTATGAGACGCAGAAGGAGATGCTGAAGACCGCCGACGAGGCGCTCACAGCGATCACCGACGCCCACGCCGCCCGGCTCGCCCTGTTCGAAAACGACATCGCGGCCGCCAAGGAGCGGATCGCCCATGCCGACGCGGCGTTTCTCGACGCCGAGAAGAAGTTCAACGATCTGACCATCGGCGACACCGAGATGCCGAGCGACGCCAAGCGTTACCTGCCGTTCGACATGTCGATGGCGCTCAATGAGAACTTCACCGTCACCGACGAGAGCAAGGAAGCGCTGGAAAAGGCCAACGGGCTGATCCAGCAGGGCGCGACCGATGACGCGGTCGAAGTGCTGCGGCTGGCGTCGGTCGACGTCAACGTGACCGGCGCATTCCTGCCCGTGGTCTCGACCACCGACCAGCTCGAACAGGCCAAGAGCCTGATCGACGAGGGCAAGTATTTCGACGCCAACCTCGCGCTCAAATCGATCGAGGATTCGGTCATCGTGCGGTCGTTCTCGATCGACGCGATCCCGCAGCAGGGCGAGGCCGGCTGACGCCCCCACCCTGCCGCCCCCCGCCCCCGGCGTTCCTCCCCGCCGGGGGCAAAGCTTCCCACCCATGAGGTCCACATGAACGTCCAGACCCAGGAAATCAAAGCCCAGCCCGCGCTGATCGGCCGGTTGCGCGACCATCTCGCCGCTCGCGTCGTCGGGCAATCCGCCTTTGTCGACAAACTAATCGTCGCGCTGCTCGCCGACGGTCACATCCTGGTCGAAGGCGCGCCGGGGCTCGCCAAGACCCGCGCCCTCGTGGCGTTGTCGAAGATCGTCGACTGTGACGAGCGGCGCATCCAGTTCACCCCCGACCTGCTCCCGGGCGACCTCACCGGCACCGAGATCTTTCGCCCCGAAGAGGGGGCTTTCGCGTTCCAGCGCGGGCCGCT
>JAGRMP010000598.1 GCA_020441225.1 Maritimibacter sp.
TCGGAAACCAGCTACTCGACCAAGAAGATCTACCGCCAGAAGGGCACCGGTGGCGCCCGCCACGGCGACCGCAACGCGCCGATCTTCCGCAAGGGTGGTATCTACAAGGGTCCGACCCCGCGCTCGCACGCCCATGACCTGCCGAAGAAATTCCGCAAGCTCGGCCTGTGCCACGCGCTCAGCGCCAAGGCGAAAGCCGGTGAGCTGGTGGTGATCGAGGCGGCCGAAGCCGAAGGCAAGACGAGCGTTCTCGCCAAACAGGTCAAGAACCTCGGCTGGAAGCGCGCGCTCATCATCGATGGCGCTGCGGTCAACGAGGCCTTTGCCCGTGCCGCCGCCAACATCGACGGCCTCGACGTGCTGCCGTCGATGGGCGCCAACGTCTATGACATCCTCAAGCGCGACACGCTCGTGCTCACCAAGGCGGGTGTCGAAGCTCTGGAGGCTCGACTGAAATGACCGACAAGGCGAAGCTTTACGACGTGATCAAGAAGCCGATCATCACCGAGA
Source organism: Maritimibacter sp. (assembly GCA_020441225.1). Next base: position 511 of record JAGRMP010000598.1, read on the forward strand.
AGGCGACGATGTCGTCCGAAAACGGTGCGGTCGTCTTCGAGGTGGCCCCGGAGGCCAACAAGCCGCTGATCAAGGAAGCGGTCGAAGCGCTGTTCGGCGTCAAGGTGAAGGCGGTCAACACCACCATCACCAAGGGCAAGGTCAAGCGGTTCCGCGGCCAGCTCGGCAAACGCCGGGATGTGAAAAAGGCCTATGTCACCCTCGAAGAGGGCAACACGATCGACGTGACCACCGGCCTCTGAACCGAGGTCCTTTGAAGAAAAGCGCCAGCCCCCGCCGAACGGTGGGGGCTGTTTCATGTCCGCGCGGGCCCCGACCTGGTGCCGTGGCGCGAAATAGGATCCTGTCCTGACATCGACGCGGGGCAAACGGTCGAGGGATCAGCCGTGAACGCATGGGCGGTTCTGTTGCTCCGGGCCTTCGGGGGCGCGCCGACGGCCGGAGCGCTGGCGTTGCTCTACGTGACGACGCTCCTTGCGGGGCTGAGTTCGGCATACAATTTCTACACGCTCCTCGGCATGTTCGCGCTGGGTCTGGGCCTCTGGGGTCCTTTTCTGGTGGTCGGGGTACATTACCTCTTTCTCCCATGGACATGGACGCGCCGACGCGTGCATCGAATGCGAACGATCGTGTGGGGATTGGCCGCGGCGCCGGTTGTCATTTTTCCCGTCCTGATGTGGCTCGCGGGCGAACGCATGACCGGAACCACCGAAACGCCTGCGCGCTACCTGTTCCTCTTCGTGTTGAGCGCCGGGATTGCCACGCTTCTGATCCGGCCGCGGCGCGCGTGATCCGGGCGCTTCGGCGCCGTGCGGCGGGGCTCTGCCGCAGACGGCGCGGTCTTCCCCGCAAGCGCGGCCGAGGCGTCCCAAGGTCACGCGGCCGGCGACTGTCCTGGGCTCAGGCTTTGCGCCGGGGCCGATCCCGGGTTAGCCTGGGGGTACCTCGGGAACACAGGACAATCCGACCATGTACGCATTTTCCGTGACGGTCTTCGTCGTCCACACGCTGTTCGAGCTCGCCTTCGGCCTGCGCGCCTACATCATCGGCGGGTTTTCGTCGCAGACCCGCGAAGAGATCGCAGCCCAGCCGCCGCGGGCCACGATCAGGGCGCGGTTCCTCGGAAGCGCGTTGACCGCGCTCGGTGTGCTTGGGTTTCTGGCGATCGTCTGGGCCGGGCCGACCTCGGTGACCGCGCGGCTCCTGTCGGTCGGGTTCGCTGTCTTTCACGGCCTGGGCGCACTCGGTGTGCTGTGGACTGCCGCCAGCGACCGCAGCGTGCTCACCTCCGCCAGGGGCGCCCTGGTTCTCCATGCTGTGCTCGCGCTCGGCTTCATCATCCTCGCCCTGTTCCTGCACCCGGGTGGGTGACAGCGCCGGGTTGCCGCCGCCACCCGCGTCCGGGCCGGTTCAACCCGCCTCGGCATGTGCCTTGAAATTGTTCAGGATCGCCTGCCAGCCGTCGCGCTGCATCTCGACCGGATTCTCGCCTTCGGCCTCGAACGCCGTGGTCACCCTGGTCTTGTCGCCCAGCTGTTCGAACCGCGTCGTCACGGTGCGGCCGTCATCCAGGACATAGCTCATGGATTCCCGCGGCGTCAGCTCGGTGTAGGTCCCGCCAAACTCGAACCCGAAACTGCCGTCCTTGGCCTCCATCCGGGCGATATATCTGCCGCCGACCCGCATGTCGTTGGCGGCGGAGGGGCAGCACCAGTCGTCACTGGCGAAGTTCCACCTGGTGATGTGCTCGGGGTCGGTGTAGCGCGTCCAGACCCTGTCGAGCGGCGCGTCAACGAGGGCGTCGATGGTGATCTTTTCTGCCGACATGGCGTTCATCCTTTGCGGGCGAGGGTGGCGATCAGGCTGTCGAGTTTGTCGAAGGTCGCGGTCATGCCGGCTTCCATGCCCATATCGATGACCGTCTGAAGCTCCGCGGCCGAGGCATAGGTCACGATTATGCGCACCAGAGTCTGGTCGCCCTTGTCCGCGAAAGACACGACCCAGTCGGCAATCGGCATGTCTGTGTTGGGTCGGCCGGAAGCGTCGGAAAAGGCGTCGCGCGCCGTGTAGCGGTCGATCGGGTCGATCTCGCAATAGTCTATACGGCCCCAGTATTCGGTGCCGTCCGGGGCGACCATCGCATAGTGCCAATAGCCGCCCTCGCGGAACTCCATGTGCTTCGTCTTCGTCGTCATCGGAGCTGGCGCAAACCAGCGGTCGAGCAGCTCGGACGTTGTGTAACACGCCCAGACCGTCGCCCGGTCGGCGGCGAAGGAGCGGGTGATCGTGAGCGTGTGCGCCTGTACGTCGGCCAGGAACCGGAAATGCAGATCAGCTTTCATCGTCTTTGCCCCTGAGTGCCGAAAGCAGCGCATCAAGCTGGGAATAACGCCCCTGCCAGAAGCGCCGCTGTTCTTCGAACCATTGCTCGGTCGCCGACAGGGTTTCGGGTTTCAAAGCACAGGTCCGCACCCGGCCTGTCTTCTCCGACGCGATGAGCCCCGCCTCCTCGAGCACGCTCAGGTGCTTCATGAAGGCCGGCAGCCCCATGTCGAAATCCGCGGCCAGGTCGCTGACCCGGACCTCGCCCCTGGCCAGCGTCTGGATCACCGCCCGTCGTGTCGGGTTGGCAAGCGCGTGGAAAGTTGCGTTGAGATTCGTTGTTTGGTTTTCCATATGGCAAAGTATTTCCGGCCCAGACACTTCTGTCAATGGTGAAGTATTGGCAGGCCCGGTGCGGATCGCGATCCCGGAAAAGCCCTTTCCCCGCCACCGGGACGGCCCGAAAAGCGCCCGATTCCTCGGCGAAACACGGCCATGTGAGCGGCCGAGGTTTGAAAACCACGGAACTTCGCGCCATGACTCGCGTTCTGGGGGGGAAGAAGGATTCGTGCAAAGATGCTGACCAGACGCCATTTCCTGATCACCTCCGCGGCGCTGTTTTCCGCGCCCATCGGCGGTGCCCATGCCGCGCCGACGACCGACAAGTCGATGTGGGACAGCTGGGACGCCCAGGTGACGCCGCCCGGCTATGTGCCGGAACTCTCCAATCCCTGGGGACTGCAGCCGCGGTTCCTGCCGCGCCGGGTCGAGGCCAATCCCGGCCTGCGTCCGGGCGACATCCATGTCGATGCGGTCGCGCGCTACCTCTACCACATCGAACCCGGCGGCACCGCGATGCGCTACGGCGTCGCCATCGCCAAGGGCGATCTCTACGCGGCGGGCACCTATACGGTCGGACGCAAGGCGAAATGGCCGACCTGGACCCCGACGGCGAACATGATCGCGCGCGACCCGCAGCTCTACGTGGGGCTCGAAAACGGGATGGACGCGGGGCCGCAGAACCCGCTCGGTTCGCGCGCCCTCTATCTCTACCGCGGCGGGCGCGACACCTACCTGCGCATCCACGGCTCGCCGCATCCGGGCTCCATCGGCGGCCGGGCGAGCTCGGGCTGCGTGCGGATGGTGATGGCGCATATCAACGATCTCTACCCGCAGGTCTCGACCGGGGTGACCGCCTATCTCTACCCGCCGGAAGACGCGATCGGCGCCCGCAGCTGAAGCCCGGGCCCGCCGCTGCGGCTCAGCCCTGCGCCCGGGTGCAGATCGGCGCGCCGGACATCGCCCGCAACGGCAGGTAGGTCGTCTCGACCGGCCCGTAATAGCGGTAGACGTAGCACCCGCTCTCGTCGATCTGCACCGTGTTCAGATCCTGACCCGGCGCGACGATGGCGCGCACGCCTTCGGGGATCTCGCTGACCTCGCGGGGGCCGGTGGCGGTGCCGCCGGTTTCGGCGCAGGCGGCGAGGGCGAGGGGAATAAGGGCGATCAGGGGCAGGCGCATGGGGGGTCTCCTGTGGGTTCCGGTCAGGATGAGCAAGATTTTCCCGCAAGACCAGCCCCTTCGCCGGTCCCGCCCCCCACCTGTGGCCCCCGCACCCCGTAGGCCAGGCATGTGCCCGGCACGCCGCCGCGGGGCCTGGGAGGCCCATCCCGACCCGATGTGCGAGGTTTGTGCGAGCTCGCACGGGGTGCCAAGCCTTTGGGATTACTACAGATAGCGCTAACAAGTCCCGCGCGCGCGAGGCGGCGCGGCACGCAACGAGCCCCGCCACGAAACCGCAATCCGCAGGGTGTCGCTGATCCCCTCCGACGCGCCGCGTGACTGACCCAGCCGGCAGGATTGGACGCGCGTTGTCGTCCCCTGAGGCTGCGACATTTTGTCACAAAAATATGCATTTGTGATATAGCTTCAGGCACTTGGAACGCATCCAAGCCAAGAAAGGGACAGACCAATGAACGTATCGCGTAACTTCATTCTCGTTGGCGCGGTGTATCTGGCGCTGGGGATCGCACTCGGCATGTACATGGGGGCATCGGGTAACCACGCGCCGGCGGTCGCGCATGCACATATCAACCTTCTGGGCTTCACCCTGATGGCTGTGTTCGGAATTCTGTACAAACTCTACCCGGCGATGGCGGCCACCAAGATCGCGACCGCCCATTTCTGGCTCCACCTGGTCGGAAGCTTTGTCGTGCTGGTCATGATCTTTGCCCTGACCATGGGCTGGATCGCCGAGGCGCAGATGGCGCCCATCGCGCCCATCGCCGAACTTCTGGTCCTGCTCGGCGTCCTCGCCTTCCTGTGGAACGTGGTCCAGCACGTGAAGTAATCGTCCGCCGGTCGCCGGACGCCTGTTGCGGACCGGGTGAGTTGGAAACACGGAAAGGCCCCCGGGGTTGGGGGCCTTTCTCGTCGGGGGGCCGACCCTGAAACGTCAGGTGTACCGCTCCTAGGGATATGGGATGGTGCGCGCGAACGCGCACACTACGTTTGCTGCGCAAGGATCAAATCCAGAATTGGCATCGCGGAAGGATCCAAAGAAACGCTCGAACAACTCACCTTGGCCGGAACAGCCGCGCCAGCGGCCCGGCCAGCGCACGGCCGCCCCCACGGACGGGCGCTTCGGTGGCGTCTGCGCGCGTTCGGGCATGGGATGTGGCGGCACCATAAAGGAGAGACCACAGCCGGCGGAAGCGCCCACCCGCGGCCGTGCGCTGGCCTGTGTTGGGTTCGGCTGTAGTAACTGTGTACACACCCTTCGCGCGGCAGGTCGCGTGGAATGGTGGGTGAAATTGCCCACCCTAAGCTAGCTGACCCGGTTGAGCCGTTCCGAGGATTCAATTAGACTTATCCGGGTTAGTGTTGGAGGGCCAAATGCTTGGGCGTGGATTCTTTGCTTATTCCGAGGGTTTCGACTACAGGAGCTACTTGGAAATGCGGTCTCATTTCGACCACGCCGCACGGCACGTCTCTGGAGCGGTTCGATCGTCGGCCAACGCAATGCAAGGAGCGATCGAGCAAGCATCGTATCAACGAGAACAACAGAATTCTGCGGTATTGGAGCAGCTTGAGGAAATAACGGGGGCGCTCGAGGGAATTGGAGAGGGATTGATTGATGTTCGACATGAAATTGAACGCACCAACTCTATTCTCGATTTCGGACTCACGAAGATCATTTTTGAGCTGGGACAGCTTAACAAGAACATTGGAGAACTGATAGATTTAACAAACAATCCTTCTAGGACGCATGCTTACGAGCAATTCTCGCTCGCAAGAGAACTATTGGCTCGTGATATGTATGGTGAAGCATACCGCCATATCAAGATCGCGATCAACGGGGACTCGGCTCATTCAGGGTATCCATTGGAGTACAGGTTCTTTCTTTTGCAAGGAACCCTGCAACTGGGTAGTCCAAGCAACTATTCGAGTGAGATAGTGTCGCCAATCGAAGCCGCAAAGTCATTTCGGACTGCGCTCACTCTCGCAAAAGACGAGAGCAATGAGATCCAGTGTGTCATTGCATGTCTCGGGGGCAGAGCAAGCTACTGTGCAGGAAATTTTGAAGCCTCTGCAGATTTCTTTGATGAAGGGCGACTGCTTGATCCCAAATCATTCGATGCGCGATATCACCTTGGTCGGGTATACGTACAGAATGGCCTTGATGCACTCGGCGAAAGGTGCATTTTTGAGGCATTGTCTGATTACCCATTTTTCTCCCCCATTCTTGCGCAAGACCAATTGCTTTCAAATAACCCTATTTCCTATCGGGTTATTAAATCTATTCAGGAGAGGCTCGCGGAAAGGTGGCGTGGCGATGTAAAGACCCTCATGGAATGTGGTCTTGGTGGAAGTAGGCTCGTTTTCGGGAGTCAAGAGTTTGTGTTTAGTATACAGCCCCCAGATTTCCTGGAAAGCTCAATACCGGAAGGCATTTCGAAGGTTGAGAAGTTCCTTCGCGAGGTTCTTTTCTCGTTGGAGGGTGGGGGTGGATCGAATTCCGATGCGGTTTACATCCTGACGAGAGAGGTAAGGAGGTCTCTTGGCTACTGGGAAACTTTGGTGTCCCCTAGAAGTTAGCAACTGCGATTATTGCTTCACGCATAGCCGGTGGAAGTGCGGTTGCCTTCTCTGCGCAACATTCCCACACGCCACTTGCCACCACCCCCGCCCGCCGCTATACCGCGCCGATCACGTGGCCCCGGGATTCGTCCCGGGGGCCCCATGATTCTATGACATAGGCCCCTCATCCCGGGCCAACCACAGCTAACGGAAGACAGAAAGCATGGCACTCAAGTCGTA
>JAGRMP010000599.1 GCA_020441225.1 Maritimibacter sp.
TGGACGCCGAGCTTTCCGTAGGCGCCCGTATTGCGGTAGAGCGTCTTGAACATGAAGATCCGCCAGGGCCAGGCCATGACCTCGGGCGCGGCGCGGGTGAAGGTTTCAAGCACCGGCGCGTCGGTATGATCCCGCACCCCGCAATTGCCGAAGACCCGCCAGGTGAGCGTGATCGCGTCGGCCTCGGGGAGCGCGGCCAGAAGGGCGGCGAGGGTATGGTCGCCGGTGTGGATGTTGACGAATTCGTCGATGTCGAGCGCGACCAGCCAGTCGGCGTCCCGCACCGCCGGGTGGGCATCGGCGCGTTTGAGCCCGGCGAACTGGATGCCGCCCTCGTGGGGGCCCGGATTGGGCACATGATGCACCGGCGCAATCTCGGCTAGCCGGTCGAGCATGGCGTCGGTGCCGTCGTCGCAATCGTTCGAGAGCGCGACGACGTCGGTGATCCCGATCCCGAGGTGATGCGCGATCCATTCGAGCAGGAAGGCGCCCTCGTTGCGGACAGTGACGACGGCGGTGATCCGCATCACCAGCCTTTCAGGAAGGTCACGACCTTCTTGTTCGAGGTCTTGGGGTAGAAGGTGAGGCCCGCCGCGTGGAAGGCGTCGAACACCGCCTGCACGCCGCTTTGGCCGATCCATTGCGGATGCAGCTCGACCACGGCCACCCGGACCGACGAGAGATCGGCCAGCGGCAGGAGATCGGCTTCCGCCCCCTCGATGTCGCAGACCAGCGCGGTCGGGCGGATCCCGGCCATCACCGGGCCGATGGCGCGCATCGGGACCGCGTGGGTCGCGACCACGGGGCTGTCGAGCCCCGGAGGCGCGGGGGAAAGCGACGAGGCCGCGAAGTCTTCGCGTTCGTAGAAGGTGGCGCTGCCGTCCTCGGCCCCGAGCAGCGCATGGGTCAGCGTGACCCGGTCCGCGACCCCGTTGGCCGCGTGGACGCGGCGAATATAGGAGAGGGTGGAGGGGTTGGCCTCGAAGGTATGGACGGCGCGGGCCTTGCAGCTCTTCGCCATCAGCGTCGACATGAAGCCGATCCCGGCGCCGAGCTCCAGCGCCACGTCGTCGGGGCCGACCAGCGCACGGACCGCGTCGGCCTCGCGCCGCTCATATTGCCGGCTGCGCAGGAGCCGCCGGGTCCTGGCGGTGAGGGTGTTCGGATCATCGGGGAAAATCAGCCCGCGCGAACGGATCACGCCTTGCGCTTCGGGCGGTTCGAGAGCCGTTTTGCCGTCGCCGTCCATCATCCGCCCCTCAGTTCTCCACGTCGAGCGCGAGCGCGTAGGCGACCCGCTCCATTTCGGTGAGATCGGTGCCCACCGCCTGGTCGTACAGCTCGGCGAACTCGGGCATCCCGCGCAGTTCCGCCGCCTTGGCCTTGTGCCAGGCGACGCCGGCCTCGTGCAGGCGTTTCACCTCCGGGTCGGCCATGAGCCGCATCCTCTCGGCGCGCACCCGGGGGATGTTGCGCTTGATGGTGACGTCTTTGTTGCCGCCCCAGTCCATCCGCACCCAGTAGCTGAGCCCGATGCCGCGGTCGACATGCAGCGCGCGGCCGCGCTGGCGCTTGACGAGGAAGCTTTCGGCCGAGCGCAGCGCGTAATGGTTGAGCTGCAGCATGTCGTAGCCGATGCTGCGCAGATCCGAGCGCCAGCCGGACTCGTGGTAATTCGGCGTCATTTCCGCGCCCGAGCCATTGACCCATTTGATCGGTTCCGCAGGGGTCTCGCCGAGCTTGTTGGGCCGGTGGCAGGAGAGCTTTTCATAGGCGCCGATGTTCTTGGTCATGGTCTTGAAGCCCCAGGCGGTATGGGGTTTCGGGCAGTATTTCGGCGCCGCCTGGTCGAACTGGTCGATCACCAGCTTGTCTTCGAACCGCTCGATGCCGTTGTGGCCGAAGAGCCGCCAGGTCATCGCCACGTTGGTCGCATCGGGCACCCGGTCGAAGAAATCGGCGAGCGTGCCGTCGCCGACCCGGATGTTGATGAACTCGTCGACATCGATATGGATCACCCACTCGGCCCGTTCGATCAGCGGTTCGGCGAGCGATTTGTCGAGCGCGTGCTGTTGCGGCGAGTTGCCCTGCCAGTCGTCGTTGTTGCGGTGCTGGACGATGCCGAGCGCCTGCAACCGGTCGAGCAGGGCGTCGGTGCCGTCGCTGCAGCCGTTGGTGTAGATCAGGAAATTGTCGACCCCGATCATCCGGTGATAGGCGATCCATTCGAGGATGTAGGGCGCTTCGTCCTTCATGCAGGCAACGATGACGTTGCCGGTGTTGCCCTCCGGCAGGAGCCGCATGGGCGCTTCGGGAAAGGCGGCGGCGAGCTCCTCTTCGTTCACCCGGCCCATCCGGTTGTGCGGCGCGAAGCGGCCGGTGCGCAGCGCGTGGAAGTTTTCCTTGGCGCGCGGGCTGAGGATCTTCTCTGCGGTCGGGGTGAGCGTGTCGGCGCCCTGCGCCATTGCGACATCGCGGTGCTTGCGCGCCGCTTCGGCGGCCGCACGCGCCTCTTTCGTGACCTGGTCGATCCGCGGCAGGAAGGCGGCGGCGTATTGCGTGGCGCGAAAACCGAATTTCGGGTCGGCCTCGACGAAAGCGGCGGCGGCGGGCGGCGGGGTGAGCGCGTTGCCGACCTTGGGAAAGGCGACGGCGAGGTCGAGGTTTTCGGCCCGGAACCGGTGCGACAGATCGTAGAGGCTGCCGGGGTCGAGCGGATCGCCCTCGATCGCCACTTCCGCGAGCAGCCGGGCCCAGAGCTGGCGCGGAATGTGGCGGCCGGTTTCGAGCAGGCGAACGAAGACCTCGTTCATTTGCCGCCAGCGCGCCAGCGTCGCGGCGGAGACCTCGGGTTCGGGGGGCAGCTCCGGCGCTTTGCCGATATTGTCCTCGATCCCGAGCATGTCGCGCAGCTCGTCGGTGAGGCCGGCGCCGTTGAACCGGGCGGGATTGTAGCTGCGCAGCTCGACCGCGTCGTCGCCGAAAACCCGTTGCCAGCGGCTCACCAGGCTTTGGTAGTCGAGCCAGTGCGGTGCGGCCTGGACCTCGGGGAAGCCGCGCGTGGCCGGCGCGATCGTCGCCCAGTCGACCAGCGCGGCGCGGCGCCAGTTGGGCGCGTCCGCCAGCGCCAGTTCGCGCACCAGGGAGGTGGTGCGCCCCTCGGCCAGCGCCAGGGCATAGTGACGCGCGAGCACCCGGGTCTGTTCGTCGACATGGGCGATGATGCGGATCTCATCGGCGTGTTCGCCGAGCAGCGCCTTGAGCCGTTCGAGCTCGGAGCGGTTGGGCAGGGTGGCGAGCTGGGCGGCGGAGAGCACGTAGGTCTCGGGCCTGGCCTTGTCGAGCTCGCCCGCGATGTCGCCGGCGACGGTACGGTACAGCCGTTCCTGCGCCGCTGCGCGGGCGAAACCGCGGGCGTGACGCAGCGGGTCGATATGTCCCGGGTCGCTGACCGCCATGTACAGCCGGGTATGGTTCTTGCGGCCGAGCACGCGGCTGTAGAGCAGCCCCATCTTTTCGAGCTTGCCGCGCTTGGCGTCGAGCAGGGACTGCAGCGCTTCCGCGCCGCAGCGGGGCAAGCCGATATGCAGCACGATACGCATCAGGCGGTTTCACCCTCCGGGCGGTTTTCGTTCACGTTGGCCTTGCCCCACCAGGGCAGATCCAGCCCAAGGAAATCGGCGATCCGGTCGCGTGCGGCGGGGTCTTCGACGTCGTAGTCGAGAAAGTCGTCGGCGCCTTTGAAGACCTGGCGGCAAAAGGCGGTGTGGCCCTCGATCCAGCGTTCGAGCTCGCCCGGTTTGGCGCCGAAACCCTCGGGCAGGCCAGGTACGGCGTTGGCCGGCAGGCGGGTCTTGCCGAGGTTCGACCAGCGCCGCATGGACCCTGCGTGTTTCGCCGGATCGCGGTAGGAGAGGATGAACCTGGCGCCGGGGTAGTGCGCGCGGATCGCGGCGAGCAGCGCCCAGTCGGTCTGGGGCCAGAGGTTTTTGCCTTCGCGGACGATTTCGATCTCAGTGAAGGCGTTGAATTCGTGCAGGTGATGCAGCGGATCGCCGGTGGCGAAATAGCCGTCGTACATCAACCTGCCGACGAAGCCGCGCATGGTGCTGGACTGGCCCGCGCGGATTTTCCAGTCGGCCACCCGCATTCCGGCGTGCTTCAGCGCTTCGCCGAGCGTGGTGGTGCCGGATTTCGGCAGGCCGAGGTTGATGACCCGCAGCTCGTCGGGGATCGCGATCGCGGACGGGGGGGCGACGGTGGGAGCGGTCATGCGATCAGCTCCTTCAACGCCAGCTCCGCCGGACTTTCATGCGGCAGGGTCTTGAGCCGGTCCATCAACGCCCGGTAGCCCGGTTGTGCGAGCAGCCGGTCGCGGGCGGCACGATGCGCCCAGACCGCCTCCTCGTGCAGGGCGGCGAGGTGCAGGTCCTCGTTCAGCCGGTCGAGCTCGGCCTGCAGCCGCGGCAGGTAGCGGTGGATCGAGGTGTCTTTCCACGCCGGGTCGTTGCGTTCGCGCCAATAGGTGTCGTCGAAGCTGCGCCCCTCGCGGTTGACGTCGCCGCGGGCGTTCTTGACCAGGTAGCTGTCGAGCGAGCGCAGCGCGTAGTGGTTGAGGGTGGCGAAGCGCCGCGCGCCCTTCGCGGGAAATTTGCGGATCCGCCGTTTCATCGCCGCGAGGCGGAACCGCCAGGGCACGTCGCGGCCCGCGCCATCGGTCCAGCGAAACGCCTTTTCGCGCGCCAGGTGGTCTTTCAGAAACGGTCGATGCGCGCCGTAGTATTTGACCGGCAGATCCCTGCGGATCAGGGTCTTGACCTCTTGCGCCGTCTCCGCGCACCAGATGTCGGGGTCGTGCGAACGGGTGAATTGCTCGATCACCGGCCGGTCTTCGAACCGCTCGACACCGTTGTTGGCGAAGAACTGGAAGGTCACGGAGATTGCCGAGGGGTCGCCGCAGGCGGCGATCAGCTCGGGGATCGTGCCGCCGCCGACATGGATGTTGAGAAATTCGTCGACATCGGCGATCCAGACCCAGTCGGCCTCGGTCACCACCGGTCGGGTGGCGGCGTCCTTCAGCGCTTCCATCTGGAAATTGCGGCCCTGGGCGGGGTTGGGCAGGTGGGTGACGATCCCCATCTCTTCCAGTCGGTCGAGGATGCGGTCGGTCGCATCGGTGCAGTCGTTGGAATAGAACAGGAAATCGGTCACCCCGATCACCCGGTTGAAGGCGATCCATTCGAGGAGAAACGGCCCCTCGTTCTTGACGCAGGTCACGGCCGTGATCTTCGGCCGCGCCGCATCTGTGGCGATTGCTGTCATGGCTTTGCCTGCCTGGTCTGCTCTGCCTGCGATTGCGCGGGGCGCCCACGGCCCCACCGCCCGGTCTAACGCCGGATTGTTGAAGAAAATTGTCTCAAATCAGGCGGGAAATAGCAAACGTTTCCGCGGTGGGGACGACGAAGGTGCCGGGCTCCGGCCGATCTGAGGCCGTTGGGACACGGGCGTGAGGGCAGGCGGGGCCCGCGGTCGCACCGTGACCGAGGTCCGGGCGCAGCCCGCGGGTCAGTCGCGCCAGCCGTCGAGCTGGCCGAAGTTCGAGATCGGCACCACGCCGGGGTCGGGCCGGTCGATGGGCCGCAGCCACTGCAACAGGGCGGGGCGCCTGTCCGGCTCCTCCCAGCTCAGCTTCGAGACGAAATAGGGCGCCTCCCAGTCGTCGATCTCGTAGACGACGTGGTGCGACGTCGTGCTCGAGCCGATGGCGCGGATTGCCCCGATCTCGAAGAACGGGGAGAACGGATCGTCCGGCCCCAGCTCGAGCGCGAGCTGGCGGGTGCATTCCGCCGCCTCGTCGGCGTCGAGCGCGCCCCATCCCGCGGGGAATTCTGTGCGTCGGGTCTCGGTCATGGGGCGAAAATAGCGGGCTTTGGCGACCGCACAATTGAAATGCGACCGGCGCGGTACGGGGCTATGGTGCGGGGCAGCCGTGCAACGCTTTGCCTGGAGGGAGCGGAAAATGACCGAGGGACGCGACGATATCGCCGCCGTGGCGCTGGGTTGGCACCGGGAGGGGCGCGGTGCGGCGCTGGCGACGGTGGTCGAGACCTGGGGCTCGGCGCCCCGGCCCGTGGGCAGCCAGCTCGCCGTTTCGGGGGCGGGCGAGATCGACGGCTCGGTCTCGGGCGGCTGCGTCGAGGGCGCGGT
>JAGRMP010000600.1 GCA_020441225.1 Maritimibacter sp.
AGGTCTTGCCCTTCTCGATATAGCGTTCCAGCGTCTGCGAGCGGGCGAGCTTCACCTGCTCCTGCTGCACCAGCTCGTTGTAAGTCTGGTTCAGCGCGGCGAGCTCGGTTTCGAGCTTGGTCCGCGCGGCGGCATCGGTGGTCGAGGCGATCTTGTTCTCGAGCTCGATGATCTTCGGGTCCATGCCCTGGATCTCGGCGCGCACGGTTTCGAGCTCGCCCACGGTCACTTCGCGGTCGTCGAGGGTGGAGGACAGGTTGGTCTCGACCTTGGTCTTCTGGTCGTTGAGCAAATCGAGCTGGTTCTGCAACAGCGCCACGATGGTGTCGGATTTGGAAATCAGGTCCTGCAGCTTGTCGTCGATATTCGCCGTCCGCATCCGCTCCTGGCGCAGGCTTTCGGCCCGGTGTTTCGAGAACACACCGACAAAGCTCTCCCAGCCGGTCTTCGACCGCATCTCGTCGAAATCCTTGGAAAACCCGGTGGTGACGTCGTCGAGCCCCATGATCAGCTCGGCGATATTGGCGTTCATCAGATCGGTGTGCTTGTGCACGTCGTCCAGCGTCGCGTTCTCGATATCGATCGCGATGTCGTCGCCCGACATCGCCTTGGCCCGCGCGGTCTCGATCCGGCTTGTCAGTTCGGAAATCTTCGCCTGGGCTTCGGCCACCTGGGCCTGGCTTTCCTTGATCTGGACGTCGAGATTGGCGGCCATGTTATCCTCGCTAAAGTGAAGGGGTGTAACATTGAGTTGGGAAGAGAGTAACGCGATTTCAATTGCAGGGGGAGGCGCAAAACCGTCGAAAGCGGGGAAAATCCGTGTCACAGCAACACAATCGCATGTTTCGTATCGTCGGGCGCGGATCGTCCCGATGGCCGCCCCGACCGTCGGGCGATCTCTTCCTTCATGCACAGCGTCGGCGCGGCGGCGCTGTTTTTTCCGGCGGTCAGGCAGGAAAGACCCCTCCTGTCACCGCCTGCTTTTCCGGTCGTGGATCGGTCCCCCTGCGCAAGATCAACGGGTCCTCACCCTAGGGGGCCTGGCCATCCCCGTTCGGCGGGCGTGCGGGATCGCCGTTCCTTTCGTCCTGTTCGATCTCGCGGCGCAGGGCTTTGGCGAACGCCCCGACCGGCACGCTGGCGCTCACGAGGCCCGCGCCGTCGTTGAGGACACCCGACAGGACCGCGACCAGGACAACCGCACCGTCCTCGACGCCGAGAACCGGCCCGCCGAAATCGCCGCGCATGACCGGGCATTGCTGCAGCAGGAGGCCGCCGTCCGGCGAATAATCGGCGCCGCCGCAATCCGTTTCGACCGACAGCACGTGTTCGCGCAGGGCCGGATAGCCGGCGAAATGCAACTCCGCGCTCCACAGCGTCGCATCCGAGAGGCTACGGGGAGCGATGGTGCCAAGCGCGCGGCCGATTGGCTCCTCGAGGATCAGGAGCGCCCAGTCCGCGGCGGGATCGCGCGCAAAGTTCGGGCCGGTCGGGTCTTGTGCGGGATCGAGCACATAACGTGCGACCCGCGACATCGCCTCGAAGCCACCGCGCTGGTAGCCGGCGGCGAACAGGAGGCTCCGGGCCGGCACCCAGGATTTGCGGGCCGCGTTGTACAGGCAATGGGCGGCGGTCGCGACGACGCGGTCGCCCACCAGCGTGCCGGTGCAATGGCCGCGGATGCGGGTACTGGCGTAGTTGACCCGGCCGATGCTGCGCCAGGGCGGCGCGGCGGCGTCGGCAATCGCGCGGGCCCCGATCGCCGCGCAGCCCGCGCCCAGCGCCGTCCCCTCGGCACAGATCCCGTCCCAGTCGGGAGTATAGAGCTGGCTGGTCAGGGCGCCTGTGTCGGGGCGCTCGGCGGATTGCGCCAGGCCTGCCGCCGGGCCGACAAGGCCGAGGCAGACCACGAGCGGGGAAAGCCAGTCTCTGAGCGACATATCTGCTGCGCCGGGGTCCTGAGGGCATACGGGGTTTGCAGGGCTTACCGCGACGGAGGCCGGAGGTCATGGTCGTTTTTCATGCCCGCTCCCCCCGAGAGGGCGCGCGGCGCGTCCTGTGGGCCGGTTTGCCGCGCGCGCCCCATTGCGGCGGGCGGCGCCCGGGCCTAGCCTCGCGCCATGACAGATGACACCGCCCAGGTCCAGGCCCGGATCCAGACCAAGATCCTCGCCGAGGTCGCCGCCCGCCGCGACGCCCTCGTGACGCTCACCCAGGACCTCGTCCGTATCCCCACGCTCAACCCGCCCGGGCGCAATTACTTCGAGCTCTGTGGCTGGCTGGGCGCGCGGATGGAGGCGCAGGGGTGGCAGGTGGAACTGATCCGCGCCGAAGGCGCCATCGGCGACAGCGAGCGCTATCCGCGCTGGAACATGGTCGCCCGCTACGACGGCGCGCGGCCCGGCGAATGCGTGCATTTCAACGGCCATCACGACGTGGTCGAGGTGGGGCAGGGCTGGACCAAGGACCCGTTCGGGGCCGAGATCGAGGACGGAAAGATCTACGGCCGCGGCACCTGCGACATGAAGGGCGGCATCGCCACCGCGATCGTCGCCGCCGAAGCCTTCATCGCGGCCCGGCCCGATTTTGCCGGCGCCATCGAGGTGAGCGCGACGGCGGACGAGGAATCGGGCGGCTACGGCGGGGTGGCCTATCTCGCCGAACGGGGCCGGTTCGACCCCGCCCGGGTGCAGCATGTCATCATCCCCGAACCGCTCAACAAGGACCGGATCTGCCTCGGCCACCGCGGCGTCTGGTGGGCCGAGATCGAGACCCACGGCCGGATCGCTCATGGCTCGATGCCGTTCCTCGGCGATTCCGCGATTCGCCACATGGGGGCGGTGCTCGAGGAGATGGAGCGCTCGCTCTACCCGCTGCTTGCGAACAAACGCACCGACATGCCGGTGGTGCCGGAGGGGGCCAGGCAATCGACGCTCAACGTCAATTCGATCCACGGCGGCGAACCGGTGCCGGAGCCCGGCTTCACCGGCTATCCGGCGCCCTGCGTCGCCGACCGCTGCACCATCGTCATCGACCGGCGTTTCCTGATCGAGGAAGATATCGCCGATGTGAAGGACGAAGTGCGTGCGCTGATGGAGCGGGTCAAGGCCGACCGGCCCGGGTTTTCCTACGAGATCCGCGACATGCACGAGGTGGTGCCGTCGATGACCGAGCCGGATGCGCCGGTGGTCCGCTCGACCGCCGCGGCCATCGAGAAGGTGCTGGGGGCGCGGCCCGACTACGTGGTGAGCCCCGGCACCTACGACCAGAAGCACATCGACCGGATCGGGCGGCTCAAGAACTGCATCGCCTACGGTCCGGGCGTGCTCGACCTCGCCCACCAGCCCGACGAATGG
>JAGRMP010000601.1 GCA_020441225.1 Maritimibacter sp.
GTGGTCTGGCTGTTCCTGTTCTTCTCGATCTACATCTGGGGCAGCTGACCCCGGAGCGGGAGCGGAACGACATGCGAAACGCGGGGGCCTTGCCCTCGCGTTTTTCGTTGGCGGGGGCGTTGCGGCGGGTGTGTGCGAGGGGTGTGCGAGCTCGCACAGGGGGCCAAGTCTATGACAGGCTTACCGATAGCGCTAACTGCGCGATCTGCGTGCGAGCCGGTGTGCAGACGGGTTCGCGCTACCGGTCACGCGACGAGCGGCCGGCCGCGAGCCCATCGAAGAATGCCCGCAGGGCCTGCAGGATCAGCGCGGTGTCGGGGGCGGGGTCAGGCCGCGCCGGGCGTGCCGCCAGCGCCAGGAGGAGCGCGCCGAGGAGCCCCAGCACGCTGCCGAGGATCACCGTGGCCCAGAGCGCGCCGAGCGCGAGCGACAGCCCCAGCCAGGCCGCGCGCATCAACAAGACGGTGCCCGCGACGGCGAGCCCCGCGCCCGCAAGCGCGAGCGCGAGGCGCATGCTGACAGAGCGGCTCGCCCGGGCCATCGGGCCTACCGACGGCGACCGGCGAGCGCGCCGACGAGGAAGCCGAGCGCCGCGGCGCCGGCGACTACGTAGCCGGGATGCTCGCGCAGCGTGGTTTCCGCCGCCTTCCCGGCGTCGGCCGCGTAGCGCTTGGCGAGGTCGAGCTGGTGCGCGCCCGCCTGTTTCAGCGCGACGACGCGGTCACCCGCGGTCGCGCCGAGGCGCCGTTCTTCCGTCTCGGCCAGGGACCTCAGCGTCCCCGCGAGCGCGGCGAAATCGTCCCTAAGCGCATCGAACTCGGCGCGCAGCATTTCGGTTTCGTCGTTGTGGGTTCTGGATTTTGCATGTGCCATTTTGCTCTCCTTTCGAGTGCGTAACGCCACGCTTCATATGTGGGGATGCGGCGCGCCGGTCTCAATCGGGGCGCGGCGGAAATCGCGCGCTCGTGCGCGGCCTCGATCCGGCGTGACCGCCGCCACGAACCGCCCGCCTTGCCCTCGCGGCGAATTCGCGACATTGAAGCGGGACAGATCCCAGGAGATCCCATGCCCCGCCTGATCCTCGCCGCAGCCCTGCTCGTCGCCGGTTTTGCCGTCTTTGTCGGTCTCGGGATCTGGCAGCTCCAGCGGCTGGAGTGGAAGGAGGGCATCCTCGCCGAGATCGAGGCGCAGATCGGCGCCGCGCCGGTGGCGCTTCCGGCTGCGCCCGACCGGGACGCGGACAAGTACCGCCCCGTGACCGTCATTGGCAGCTTCGAGCCGAAAGAACTGCTGGTGCTTGTCTCCTCGCGCGATTACGGCGCCGGGTTCCGGGCGATCTCGCCCTTCGTCACCGCGGACGGACGGCGCATTCTCGTCGACCGCGGTTTCCTCAGAACCGAAGCGCGCGACAGCGCCCGCAGCTTCGGCGCTGCCGAGATCACCGGCAATTTGCACTGGCCCGACGAGCGCACCGGCGCGACGCCCGCCGACGACGTCGCGGGCAACTGGTGGTACGCCCGCGATGTCGACAAGATGGCCGCCGAACTCGGCACCGAGCCGGTGCTGGTGATCGCGCAGAGCCGGACCGACCCCGGCGTGCTGCCGATGCCGGTGACCACGGAAGGCATCCGAAACAAGCATTTCGAATACGCGATGACCTGGTTTCTCTTCGCTGCGACATGGGTGATGATGACAGGCTTCGCGCTATGGCGTATACGGCGCCGGACATAAGGAACGGATCGCCCGGCCGGGGCCGGGGGACGCCGATTTCTTATCAAGAAATCGGTCCGGTTTTTTCACAGAAAACCGGGCGCGAGACGATAAGGACGGACGCCAGATGAGATATGTCTCCACCCGGGGCAACGCGCCGAAACTGAGCTTCGAGGAAGCCATGCTCACCGGGCTTGCGCGCGACGGCGGGCTCTACGTCCCGAACGTGGTCGCGCCCCGGCGGCCCGACGAGATCGAGGCGCTGCCGGGCATGAGCTACGAAGAGGTCGCCTACTGGGTGATGCGCCCCTTCATCGGCGAAAGCTTTGCCCCGCAGGAGTTTCGCGAGATCATCGCCCGCGCCTATGCGGGGTTCGACCACGCGGCCCGGGCGCCGCTGACGCAGCTCGCGCCCAACCATTTCCTGCTCGAGCTGTTCCACGGGCCGACGCTGGCGTTCAAGGATTTCGCCATGCAGCTGATCGGTCAGCTGTTCCAGGCGGCGCTGGCGAAGCGCGGCCGGCGGGTGACCATCGTGGGCGCGACCTCCGGCGACACCGGCTCGGCGGCGATCGAGGCCTTCCGGGGGCTCGACAATGTCGATGTCTTCATCCTCTACCCCCATGGCCGGGTGTCGGACGTCCAGCGCCGGCAGATGACCACGCCCACCGAGGCAAACGTCCATGCCCTCGCCATCGACGGCACTTTCGACGACGCCCAGGCCCGGCTCAAGGACATGTTCAACGATTTCGCCTTTCGCGACGAGGTCGGGCTCGCCGGGGTCAACTCGATCAACTGGGCGCGGGTCCTGGCCCAGGTGGTCTATTACTTCACCGCCGCGGTCTCGCTCGGCGCGCCGCTCAGGCCGGTGAGCTTCACCGTGCCCACGGGCAATTTCGGCGATATCTTTGCGGGCTATATCGCCCGCCAGCTCGGCCTGCCGATCGAGAAGCTGGTGATCGCGACGAACCAGAACGACATCCTGCACCGCACCCTGCAGACCGGGGCCTATACCAAATCCGAGGTCGTGCCCTCGATCAGCCCGTCGATGGACATCCAGGTCTCGTCCAACTTCGA
>JAGRMP010000602.1 GCA_020441225.1 Maritimibacter sp.
GCAACGGCATCACCCGGCTGATGAAGGCGCTGCGCCACGAGGCCCCGGCGGTCGAGGTCGCCCGCGACCGGCTCGCCGGCGAAGCCGTGGCCGTGAGCGCGGTCGCCGATGTCGTCAAGCACCTCGGCAAGACCGTGCTGGTGCGCGCGCTCGGCGGCACGGTCGCCGGCGGCCAGGGCCTCGGCGGCGAGACCGTCGGCTCGATCACCGATCTCGACGCCAAGACCGGGCTCGGATCGCTGGCGCCCGGCGCCATCGGCCTCACGGTGAAATCCGACCACCTCGCCGCCGGCCAGATGTTCACCGACAAGGCGGCCAGCGCGCTGCCCGACTGGGCCCAGCCGCATCCCTCCGCCTACCGCCGGATCGTCACCCCGGTGCACGAAAAGGACGACAGCCGGCTGTCCACCGCGCTGGAGCGGATGCGCGAGATCGACCCAGGGCTGGCCGTCACCCAGGACGAGAAATCGGGCAACCCGGTGCTCGCCACCCAGGGCCCGCTGCACCTGCGCCGGGTGATGGCCAAGCTCGCCGACGATTTCGGCATCGCGGTCGCAGAGGGGCCGGTGCCGCCGGCGCTGCGCGAAACCGTCCGGAGCGGCAAGGAGATCCATTACCGCCACAAGAAACAATCCGGCGGCGCCGGGCAGTTCGCCGATGTCGTGGTCGAGCTCCGGCCCGAGGCCCGCGGCTCCGGCTTCGCCTTCACCGAGACGGTCAAGGGCGGTGCGGTGCCGCGCAACTACATCCCCTCGGTCGAACATGGCGCGGTCGAGGCGCTGGCCGAAGGGCCGAACGGCTTCCCGGTGGTCGATGTCTCGGTCGAGCTTAAGGACGGCAAGTCGCACTCCGTCGACAGCTCGGATTTCGCCTTCAAGACCGCCGGCAAGATGGCGATCAAGGAAATCCTCGCCGATGTCGGCACGGTGCTCCTGCAGCCGATCATGAAGGTCGACATCCACGTGCCCTCGGTCTTCTCCGGCCAGCTCGTGCCGATCGTCTCGGGCATCAAGGGCCAGGTGCTGGGCTTCGAGGCGCATCCGACCGCGGCGGGCTGGGACGTGTTCCAGACGCTGCTGCCCAAGACCGCCGAAGACGAGCTGTTCAACGCGCTCGGCTCGGCGACAAGGGGCACGGCCTGGTTCACCTCCGAATTCGATCACTATCAGGAGGCGCGCAAGGAGGAGCTCGCCGATCTTCTCTAGATCGGCGGGGCGCGCCCCCGACCCGCGGGCCGGCAGAACGGCGCGGGAGACCGGGCGGACCTTTCGGGGTCCGCCGACCGGTCCCGCCGCCGAAGCCGGCCCGCACCTTTTCCCGGCCTGGATCCGGCCACCGGCGCGCCGGCGCGCACACCCGCGCGTGGAAAATGAAGTTAGCGCTAAACTTATATGAATCAGTCAGTTAAGGCCCTGTGCGAGCTCGCACAAACCTCGCACAAACCTCGCACACTCCCGCGCCGAGGACCCGCGCCCCCTTTTTCTTGGCCGAAATACTCCCGGCCCTCTCGGCGATCAAATCGCCTGCCGGGTTACCGATCCGGCGCACCGGATCGTCCAGGGTCTTGGGGGCAGAGCCCCCAACCGTCCCCAAAAACCTCAGGAGTACGAGGTCTCGTAGAGCGGCTCCAGCGTGGTGTCGTCGAACAGCGAGCTCACCGACGTGCCGCCCCAGATGTTCAGGATCGCCTGGGCAAAGATCGGCGCGGTCGGCACCACCCGGATGTTCGGCGCCGCCATCACCGCCTCGGTCGGTTCGATCGTGTCGGTGATGACCAGGCTCTTCATCGAGCTGTTCGACACCCGCTCCACCGCCGGCCCCGACATCACCCCGTGGCTGATATAGGCATGCACTTCCTTGGCCCCGGTCTCGAGCAGCAGCTCGGCGGCCTTGACCAGCGTGCCGGCGGTATCGGCGATGTCGTCGATGATGATGCAGCGCTTGCCGGTGACATCGCCGATCACCGTCATCTCGGCCACTTCGCCGGGCTTTTCGCGGCGCTTGTCGACGATCGCGAGCGGCGCGGCGATCCGCTTGGCAAGCTCGCGCGCGCGGGCCACGCCGCCCACGTCCGGGCTCACCACCATCACCTCGTCGAGGCAATCCTTGAAGTGATGCTTGATGTCGAGGGCGAAGATCGGGCTGGCGTAGAGGT
>JAGRMP010000078.1:0-1609 GCA_020441225.1 Maritimibacter sp.
TCGGCAGATATCCGAGATCGGCGATGTCCTGATTGAAGAATTCCCGCTTTGCCGCCTGGCCGTTCGGATCGGCGTTCTGTTGGCCGATACCTGCCTGGAGGGCGGCGCTGTAAAGATCCAGGGCGCTTGTCCCGCGATTTATGGTGGTGCCTGGCGGCGGGACTGCCGCCGGCGTCGTGTCGCTGCCGCTCTCAAGTCCTTGCAGGTTGATGGCGATGGGCGAATTGGCGGCCGCCTCGTCTGCCTGGATGCTTGCCATCTGCTGCCGGTTATACTCACGGAGCATTTGCTCATCGAACTCGCGCTGCAGCCTCGCCCGCCAGACCTCCTCGGGTTCAAGCGCCGGTGCCGGCGGTGGGGCCGCCGCTTCCTCTTCGTTTCTCTCGAATGGATTGCGGGCCGGCTCAGGTTCGGCAGCCGGGACCGGTTGCAGGTCCACGGCCGGCTGCGGCTCTCCGATGATGCCGTCGGGCACGCCTTGTTTGAGCCGCTCCGCATCGTTTGAGGCCGGTTGCGCCGAGGAGGGCTCTATCTGACCGTCGCCGAAGCGCAGGCCGCGAGACGAGAGACCGTAAAAGATCACAGCGAAGAAAATGACCACGAGCGCGATCACCAGGATGATGGGGACACGGTTCAACCGCCTGATCTTCGACCCTTCAGATGATCCACCAAGTCTGAGCGATTCCGTCATGTCGTCTCACCCGGACCGCGCTGCATCACTGAAAGCGGGCTGGCCGGCGCCGCGCCCTCGGCGGTGACCGTGTACATGCGCGTCAGCTCCACCTTCCCGGTCGACAGGCGTACCAGAATACCGCCTTCGAACGGATCAGCGACATAGGCGAGCGGTTCCGTGATCGCCTCTCCCGTCTCCTGGTCAGTGACCACGGCATAGCCCCAGCTTCTTAGCGACGCCTCAAGCGCGGCGCCGAACACGGATCCGTCAGAGCGCAACGCGATCGTCGTGTTGCCCGGCCCGATCTGTTCTGCGAGCTTGGCCACCATATCCTCGCTGATGGCGCCGGCGCTCTTCGGTGTCAGCTCGGCGGTGACCTCGCTGGTGGAGAGACCGGCACCGGTCATGGTCTGGCAGGCGGCGAGCGTGCTCACCCCGGCCACCAGAACCATCGAGCGGAAGTAGGAACGGAGGTTCGACATCCCAGTTACCCTCCCCGCCTGATGGTGATCTTTTGCTGGCGCATGCCGACGCCGGACACGAGGATCGCACGGTCGATGTTGAAATCGACGACCATCATCGAGCCGTTCATGCGGTNNGGTAATTGACGATCCTGTTCTCGCCACCGGAGACGACGAATAGAACCGGCGCGTCCTGCCCGGCCAGTGACGAGGGGAACTGGATGTAGGTCTTCGTCCCGTCGCTATAGATCCGCGTCGGCCGCCAGCGCGCCGTCCCGCTCATATGGAACGCGAAATCCAGTTGCTCTGCCGGCACCCCTGCCCCGGGCACCACGCTCGCCTCGATCCGTGCGTTGATCTCGGCGAAGCGTGCGTTGATGTCTTCGGGATATTCGAAGCCTACCCTGGCCATGTAATCGCGATGATGGGATTTGAGCTGAATGTGGTAGGTCCGCCGCGACGTGGTGACCACCAT
>JAGRMP010000078.1:1660-1972 GCA_020441225.1 Maritimibacter sp.
GCATTCGGTGCGCCCGACGTTGCCGGCTCGACCTTCCAGCGCACCGTGTCGCCCAAGAGGACGTCGCGGACGATCTCGCCGGGCTGCAGTTCGATGTCGCAGACCTGCAGGGGCGAGCAGACAACCGAGGGCTGGATCTCACCAAACAGGAAAATCACCTTGCCGTCGGGGCCACGGGCGACGACGCCCGGTCCGTGCTGCCATTGCGCCGAAAGCTCGGTGCCACGGGTTTCGTTTCCGCTCAGTTGTTGCGCGGAGCCCGGCGAAGCAGCCAGGACGGCCAAAAAGGCTGCGCACAGGATGGGTCCGCGG
>JAGRMP010000603.1 GCA_020441225.1 Maritimibacter sp.
CTCGACGACATGACCAATTGCCAGACGCTGATGTTCACCTCCGGCATGGACATGCCCGAGGGCTCGTCGATGGCGACGATCAACAACTGGAACCAGTCGCGGATCTACACCCGCGCCTTCCTCGACGAGAACAACGATCCCTATTTCGTGATGCCGATCCCGCGCGGCCAGGACATGAGCGCCGAGGATTTCGCCCGGCTCATGAACATCTGGGAAGACGCGGTGATCGATTTCACCGACGAGATCGGCTTCGAACGCTGAGGCCCGCGGCCCGGGCTCCGGGCGCAAGACAGATTGACCGGGAGGCGTCCGTGGGGGCGCCTCTTTTGTTTTCCGGAGGGCAACGGGGCCGGGGTCGGCGAAGAGGGGGTGTCAGCCGCCGATGAGCGACCCGCGACGCGATGCGCGGGTCGCCCCGGGGCGTCAGGCGAGCGCGGCCTTGAGGACCTCGGCGAGCGGCGTGGTCGGCTGGCCGATCAGGGTGGAGAGATCGCGCGACGTCGTGTCGAGCCAGCCCTCCGCCGCCCTGGCATCGCTGTCGGCGAGGATCTCGGCGAGCGGCGCGGGGAGGCCTGCGCCTTTCAGCGCGTCGGCGAAGGCCTGCTCCGGCATATCGACGTAGACCACCGGTTTACCGGAGAGCTCCGACACCGCAGCGGCAAATTCGGCGAGCGAAAACGCGGTGTCGCCGCCGAGTTCGTAGGTCTTGCCCTCGTGGCCCGCGCCGGTCAGCACGGCGGCAGCGGCGGCGGCAAAGTCGGCCCGGGGGGCGGCGGCGAACTTGCCCGACGCGGCCGCGCCGAAATGCTGGCCGAGCTCCAGATCCTGGGCGAGGGCCATGGTGAAGTTCTCGGTGTACCAGCCGTTGCGCAGGAAGGTGTGGGCGAGACCGGACGCGGCCAGGGCCTCTTCCGTGGCCTTGTGTTCCACCGCCAGCGCCAGAGGCGAGCTGTCGGCCCTGAGGATCGAAGTATAGGCGACGAAGCCGACCCCCGCGGCCTTGGCGGCCTCGATCACGTTCGCGTGCTGCGCGCGGCGCTGGCCGACCTCGGAGCCCGAGATCAGGAGCAGCCGGTCGATGCCAGCGAAGGCCGCTTCGAGCCCGGCCCGGTCGGTGTAGTCGCCGAGGCGGACGTCGTAGCCTTCGGCGGCGAGCCTTGCGCGGTCTTCTTCCTTGCGTACCAGTACGGCGGTTTCGGATTTCGGCAGGCGGCCGTCGAGGGCGGCGAGGACGAGGCTGCCCAGTTGGCCGGACGCGCCGGTGACGAGATGTTTCGACATGATTTTGTGTTCCTTCGGTCTAGAATCGGGTACTGGTCTCTATATGAGACCTACGGGTCCGCGACGAAAGGAGGCAGGATTTCCGCCCCAGGTAACAGAAAGGGAACCCCTATGCCCGACACCGAGATGACCTTGCGCGATGCTCTGGATATCCAGGTCGCGGATCACGCGGCTTGCCCGGTGCGGCAGATCCTCGACCATGTCGCCGCCAAGTGGACGGTGCTGGTGCTGCTCGAGCTCGATGTGGGGCCGCGGCGCTTCAACGCGCTGGGACGGGCGCTGCCCGACATTTCCAAGCGGATGCTGACCCAGACACTGCGGGATCTGCAGCGGGACGGGCTGATTTCGCGCGAGGTTTTCGACACCAAGCCGCCGTCGGTGGAATATGCGCTGACCCCTTTGGGCGCGTCGCTCATGGGCCCGCTGTTCGGGCTGGTGCACTGGGCCGAGACCAACCGCGCGCCGATCTTCGCGGCGCAGGCCGATTTCGACGCGGCCGCGGGGTAGGGCGCGCCGGCTGGCCGCTGCGGCCCCGGGTCCGCGCGTCTGGATCTGCGCGGCCCCGGCCTAGCGGTGTTGGCGGGCTGGTATCTAGCTCAGGTGTTCGCTGAAAAAGGCGATGGTCCGGTCCCAGGCCAGCGTGGCGGCGGCCTCGTCGTAGCGCGGCGTGGTGTCGTTGTGGAACCCGTGGTTCGCGCCCTCGTAGATATGCGCGGTGTAGGCCTTGCCGTGTTGCTTGAGCGCGGCTTCGTAGTCCGGCCAGCCCGCGTTCACCCGCTCGTCGAGCGCGCCGTAGTGGAGCAACAGCGGGGCCTCGATCTTGGGCACGTCCGCCGCCGCGGCCTGGCGGCCGTAGAAGGGTACCGAGGCGGCGAGTTCGGGATAGGCGACGGCCAGCGCGTTGCACACGCCGCCGCCGTAGCAGAAGCCGACGCAGCCGACCTTGCCGGTCGAGTCGTCGCGCGCCATCAGATGCTCGGCGCCGGCGAAGAAATCGTTCATCAGCTTTTCGCCATCGACCGTCTGCTGCAGCTCGCGGCCCTTGTCGTCATTGCCCGGGTAGCCGCCGACCGAGGTGAGCCCGTCCGGGGCGAGCGCCATGAAGCCCGCCTTGGCGACGCGGCGGGCGACATCCTCGATATAGGGGTTGAGGCCGCGGTTCTCATGCACCACCAGCACGGCGGGGAAGGGGCCCGGGCCGGTCGTGGGCTTGACCAGGTAGCCGCGCACGTCGCCGTGACCGTTGGGGCTGGGGTAGGTGATGTATTCCGGCGCGATATCGGGGTCGGTGAAGCTGACCTGGCTCGCCAGCGCGTAATCCGGGCTCAGCATGTTGAGGAGCGTCACCGCGGTGAGCCCGCCGACCGCATATTTCCCGGCGCGGTCGAGAAACTCGCGTTTCGTCATCAGCCCATGGGCGTAGAAATCGTAAAGTTCGAGGAGCCCCTGGTCGAAATCCTTGGCCGTCATGCGAGACATGATCCGTCCCTCCCGTTGGCAAGTGTGACTTTTTGAGTATCGCTTTTGGTGAGGGGCCAAGGCTACCATGGCGCCGAGGCGATCCCTTTGACATTGTCGTGTGTGATCGGATGCGGGGGGGAGGCGCGCGGAAATGCACAAGCTGTTCGGCATCGAGACCCGGGGGCCGGGGCTTTACGAGTTTACCCGGTCGGTGGCGGGTTGGGTCGCGGAGGCGGCGATGGACGAGGCGCTGCTGACGCTGTTCATCCGCCATACCTCGGCGTCGCTGGTGATCCAGGAAAACGCCGACCCGGAGGTGCAGACCGACCTCGCGGCCTATGTCGACCGGCTGGTGCCGCCCGCGAGCGATCCGGCGATGGCCTATCTCCGGCACGTCTACGAGGGGCCGGACGACATGCCCGCGCATATCAAGGCGGCGCTCCTGCCGGTGTCGCTCACGATCCCGGTGATCGGAGGACGGATGGCGCTCGGGACCTGGCAGGGGATCTACCTGTTCGAGCACCGGAGCCGTCCGCACCGGCGCGAGGTGGCCGCGCTCCTGCGCTGAAGCGTCCGGGCGCTGCGGTGGGGCCGGGCCCGCGCGCCGCAGGCGCGCCCCCCCGCCCGCCGCAGGCGAAAGAACCCGTCCGCCGCAGGCGAAAGAGCCCGCCCGCCGCAGGCGAAAGAGCCCGCCCGCCGCAGGCGGACGGGGTCGGCTCCCGACCTCAGTCGAGGACGAAGGTCACCATCATGTTGACCTGATATTCCGAGATCGCGCCGTCGGTGATCCGGACCTGCTGTTCCTTGATCCAGGCGGAGCGGACGTTGCGCAGGGTGTCGGTGGCGCGGGCGACGCCTTCCTGGATCGCATCCTCGAAGCTCTTGGTCGAGGTGGCGGTGATTTCGGTAACGCGTGCAACGGACATGCTGTCCTCCCTTCGGGTTGAAACGGATCCGGCTTCGCCTTGGGCGGCCGGTGCGGAGACAACGCGTATCGGGCTGGAAGGTTCCGCCGCGCCGCGCCCCATGCCCCCCTTCCGCCCCTGTGTCGCGGTGAGCGCACCGCATTTTGTGGCGTGCATTTCGGTCTACCCAAGACCGGGGCGAGCCCCTATAGTGCCTGTGGATAAGTGGGCGCAGACCCACTACACAGGGCGTGAGCCCAGGGACATTGCGGGCAACAGCCCCAGAGGTATCAGGCAAGAAGGAAGGGACAGGCATGCGCTGCCCGTTTTGTGGAAATGTTGACACGCAGGTGAAGGATTCGCGGCCTGCGGAAGATCATGTTGCGATCCGGCGCCGCCGGTTCTGCCCGGCCTGCGGCGGGCGGTTCACCACCTATGAGCGGGTGCAGCTGCGCGACCTCGTGGTGATCAAGACCAGCGGGCGGCGCGAGGATTTCGACCGCGACAAGCTCGAACGCTCGATCCGGATCGCGCTGCAGAAACGCCCGGTCGAGCCCGAACGGATCGACCAGATGATCTCCGGCATCGTGCGCCGGCTCGAATCCCTGGGCGAAACCGACATCGCCTCCAAGGTGATCGGCGAGATCGTGATGGAGACGCTGGCCCGGATCGACACCGTGGCCTATGTGCGCTTCGCGAGCGTCTACAAGAATTTCCAGGCGGCGGACGATTTCGACAAGTTCGTGAGCGAGCTCCGGCCCATCGACGTGACCGGTCAGGCGTGAGCGCCTCCGACCAGGGCCCAACTGGAACCGGCGCGACGGTCGACCCGGCCCGCGACATGCGTCACATGAGGCACGCGCTCACGCTCGGACGCCGCGGGCTCGGCACCACCTGGCCCAATCCGGCGGTCGGTTGCGTGATCGTCGCGAACGATCCCGGCTCCGGCGATCGGGTGGTCGGGCGCGGATGGACCCGGCCCGGCGGCCGGCCCCATGCCGAGACCATAGCGCTCGCCCAGGCAGGCGGTGCGGCGCGGGGCGCCACCGCCTATGTCACGCTCGAACCCTGTTCCCATCATGGCAAGACCCCGCCCTGCGCCGATGCGCTGATCGCCGCCGGCATCGCCCGGGTCGTGGTCGCGCTCACCGATCCCGACCCGCGGGTCAACGGCCGGGGGCTCGCCCGGCTGCGGGCGGCGGGCGCGGCGGTGACCGAAGGCGTCTGCGCCGAGGCGGCGCGGCGCGACCAGGCCGGGTTTCTGTCGCGTGTTACACGCGGCCGGCCCTATGTGACACTCAAGCTCGCGAGTTCTTTCGACGGGCGTATCGCCACCGCGAGCGGCGAGAGCCAGTGGATCACCGGACCGGAGTCGCGCCGACATGTCCATGCGCTGCGCCTGCGTCATGACGCGGTGATGGTGGGCGCGGGTACGGCGCGGGCCGACGACCCCGGCCTCACCGTGCGCGGGCTGGGGGCGCGGCATCAACCGGTGCGGGTGGTGCTGTCGCGCCATCTCGATCTGCCCACGGACAGCCAGCTCGCCCGCACCGACCGCGACGTGCCGGTGTGGCTGCTGCATGGCGACCGCGCCGATCCCGCCCGGCTGGCCGCCTGGCAGGAGGCCGGGGCAAGGCTCCTGCCGGTGCCCGTCCAGCACGGCGCGCTCGATCCGCGCGCGGCCCTGGAAATGCTTGGCGAACAGGGTCTTACACGCGTCTTGTGCGAAGGCGGCGGCAGCCTCGGCGCGGCGCTCATGGCCGAGGGGCTGGTCGACGAACTGATCGGCTTCACCGCCGGTGTCGCGCTCGGGGCCGAGGGCCGCCCGTCGCTGGCGGCGATGGGGATCGGCGCGCTTGCCGAAGCCCCGCGCTTCACCCTCGTCGAGACCAAAGCCATCGGCGGCGACGTGCTGCACCGCTGGCACCGCGCCGACTGATCCTTTTTCTTGGTGAAAATACTCCGGGGGTCCGGGGGCAGAGCCCCCGGCCTGCCCGCCCGCGCGCCCGCCAGGCGCGGTCGCGTCGGCGGCCGTTATCCCTGGTCGCCTGCCATCAGCCGGTCGGCCTTCTTGCGCACCAGAACCGTGCGCAGATCGTGCATCGCCAGCAGCAGCGCGTCGGTGATCTTTTCCAGATCGGCGTCCGAGGCGCGGGTCTGGGCCCAATGCGCGGTCAGGTTCAGATGATCGACCGTGCGCAGGATGTCGTCGATGTCGCGGGCGGCGAGCAGCGCGGTGCGCTCGGCGATCCAGGCGTCGATTGCCGCCTGGTCAGCCTCGGTGAGCGCCCGTCCGCCATGCGGTTTGACCTCGCCGTTCCGGATGTTGATGATCGCGATCTGGTCCATCTCGATCCGCCGCTGCCGGTTGTTGGTGTCGACCCGGAAGGCAAAGGCGCCGTTTTCGCGGACCCGGAAGTAATAATCGGGGAGATGGGTGCTCATGGGGCTGCTTTCGGTTCTGCGCCGCCCGTGCGGTCCGCCGTTCGGGGGCAGTTAACCCCCGTGGCCGCGGTCCCGCAAGGGCGGGCGGGTCATTTCAGTCCGGCGCAGAAGGCCTGGATCCGGGTGCAGGCCTCGGTCAGCGCTTCGTCCGAGGTGGCGTAGGAGACGCGGAAGTTGGGCGAGAGCCCGAAAGCCGCGCCGAAGACCACGGCCACGCCGGTCTCTTCGAGGAGCGCGCGGGAGAAATCCTCGTCGGTGTCGATCTTCGCCCCGCCGGCCGAGGTCTTGCCGAGGCAGCCGGCGATCGAGGGATAGACGTAGAAGGCCCCTTCGGGCACCGGGCAGGTGAGCCCTTCGGCCGCATTCAGCATCTCGACCACCAGATCGCGGCGGCGCTGGAAAATCTCGCGGTTGGTGACCAGGAAATCCTGCGGTCCGTTCAGCGCCTCCACGGCGGCCCATTGCGAGATGGTGCAGGGGTTGGAGGTCGATTGCGACTGGATCTTGCGCATCGCCGCGATCAGCGCTTCCGGGCCGCCGGCATAGCCGAT
>JAGRMP010000604.1 GCA_020441225.1 Maritimibacter sp.
GCCGGGTGGCGCTGCCGGAGATGAAGCGCCTGGGCTACGGCCCGGCGCTCTCGACTGGCGCGATCGCGGCGGGCGGCACGCTCGGCTTCCTGATCCCGCCCTCGACCGGCTTCGTGATGTACGCGATCCTGACCGAGGAATCGATCGGGCGGCTGTTCATGGCGGGGATCCTGCCGGGCCTGCTCATGCTGACGCTCTTCGCCGTGGCGATCTGGGTCGTCACCCTGATCGACCCGGCGGCCGGTCCGCGCGGCGAGCCGGTGCCCTTCGCCCAGCGCTTTCGCACCCTCGCCCGCGCCCTGCCGCTGATCTCGGTCATCGTCGTCTCCATCGGCGGGATCTATCTGGGCATCTTCACCCCCGTCGAAGCCTCGGGCGTGGGCGCCGGGCTGACGCTGATCATCGCCCTTGCGAGCCGCGCCATCGACCTCAAGGGCCTGCGCCACGCGGTGATGGACACGGTGCGGACCTCGACCATGCTCTACATGATCGTGATCGGCGCCAACGTGCTGAACCCCTTCCTCGCGCTCACCGGCGTGCCCGACGGGCTGGGCAAGGGGCTCGACGCGCTCGGCCTCGGCGCCTATGGCACGCTTGCGGTGATCCTGCTCAGCTACGTGGTGCTCGGCATGTTCCTCGACGGGCTCGCCATGCTGGTCATCACCGTGCCGATCTACTTCCCGGTGGTCACCGCGCTCGGTTTCGACCCGATCTGGTTCGGTGTGGTCGCGGTCATCGTCATCGAGATGGGGATGATCACGCCGCCGGTCGGGCTCAACGTCTTTGTCGTGCGCAACGTCGCCAAGGACGTGGCGCTGGCCACGGTTTTCCGCGGCGTGACCCCGTTCCTCGTCGCGATGGCCGTCTGCCTCGCGCTGATCGTCGCCTTTCCCTCAGATAGCGCTGGTGATCCCGAACTCGATGTTCGACTGAACCCGTCGCATCGGCAACAGGTGTTGACCCCGGAGGAGCGTCGGACACCGAAACATGGGGGAAACCCGGGAGGTGGAGATGGATCGCGACGCGCCGCGCGGAACCGGCAGGAGACTGCGCGACGGCCTAGTGGCGGGGCTCGCCACCGCGATGGTCGTGGCCTGCATCCTGTGGAACCTCGACGCGCCGATCCGCCTGGGCTTCGCGGTGCTGACCCAGCAATACATGGCGTTTCAGCTCGGGCTGGCGCTCACGCTCGCCTATATCCGCTTTGGCTGGCGCGGTGGCGACAAGCCGGGCATCGGCCTCGTCGACGGGCTGATCGCGCTCGTCGCCTTTGCCACGCTGATGTATACGGCCTGGGATTTCGCCTGGCTGCTCAAGGAACAATCCTACCGGCCCTGGCAGATCACCGTGATCGGCGCGGTGGTCGTGCTGGCGGTGATGGAGGGGGTCCGGCGGCGCGCCGGGCTCATGCTGTTTTCCATCGTCGGTCTGTTTCTCGTCTACGCGCTCTTCGCAGACAAGGTGCCGGGGCGGCTGATCGGCAAGGCGCTGACGCCCGAGCGGCTGGTGCAATACGTGGGCTTCGACCCGAACGCCGTGTTCTCGACCCCGCTCGCGGTGGGCACGATCATCGTGCTGCTCTTCGTCTTCTTCGGCCAGCTCCTGTTCGCGGCCGGGGGCGGCAATTTCTTTACCGATCTCGCCATGGCGCTCACGGGTCGCGCCCGCGGGGGGGCTGCCAAGATCTCGGTGGTCGGCTCGGCGCTGTTCGGCTCGATCTCGGGCAGCGCGGTGTCCAACGTGGTCACCACCGGGGTCGTCACCATCCCGCTGATGCAGCGCGGCGGCTACACCAAGCGCGACGCGGGCGCGATCGAGGCCGTCGCCTCGACCGGCGGCCAGCTCACGCCCCCGATCATGGGGGCTGCCGCCTTCCTGATGGCCGAGTTTCTCGACATCTCCTATTTCACCGTCGCGGGCGCGGCGCTCCTGCCCGCCGCGCTCTATTACCTCTCGGTCTTCACCCAGGTCGACCTGATCGCGGGCCGCGACGCGGTGCATTCGGCCGAGACCGACATCCTCACCCCCGGAGAGGTGCTGCGCGAGGGCTGGCATTTCGCCATACCCTTCGGGCTGCTGCTGGCGGGGCTGTTCTGGTGGCGGCTCGATCCCGAGCAATCCGCCCTGCTCGCCTCGGTCGCCATCGTCGTCGTCGGCCTCCTGCGCCCCTATCGCGGCACCCGGCTGAGCCTCGGGGAGCTGGGCCGGGTCTTCGTCACCACCGGCGAGAGCATGGTCAACCTGATCCTTGTCGTGGCTGCCGCCGGCTTCGTCATCGGCGTGCTCAACATCACCGGGCTCGGCTTTGCGCTCACCCTCGTGCTGGTCGATACCGTCGGCTCGAACGTGGTCGCGCTGCTGATCGTCTCGGCCCTGATCTGCATCGTGCTGGGCATGGGGATGCCGACCTCGGGCGTCTACGTGCTGCTTGCCGCCCTCGTCGCACCTTCGCTGGTGCAATCCGGCATCTCGCCGCTCGCCGCCAATTTGTTCATCCTCTATTTCGGGATGATGTCGATGATCACGCCGCCGGTGGCGCTTGCGGCCTTCGCCGCCGCGACGATCACCGAGGACGACCCGCTCAAGACCGGGATCGTGTCGATGCGGATGGGCTGGGCTGCCTTCATCATCCCCTTCCTCTTCGTCGCCACGCCCGAGCTTCTGATGGACGGAAGCTGGCCCGCCGTCGCGCTGGTCTTCGTGCTTGCGGGCGTGGGGATCATGGCCGTGACCGCCGGGATCGTCGGCTTCTGGAGCCGCCGCCTCGGCCCGGCGCTGCGCCTCGCCTTCGTCGCGAGCGGCGCTCTGGCACTGCCGCTCGGCTTCCTCGGAGAAGCCCGGATCGTCAATATCCTCGCCGCCGTCGTCGCCGTCGCGCTGGCGCTGGCGCTGCGCACAGGCCTACTGAACGTCACAACCGAAGAAACAGGGAGAAGAGAAACATGACTCGACAGATCACGATCCTTGCCGGCCTCGCGCTCGCAGCCGGGCTCGCGACCGCCGCCAGCGC
>JAGRMP010000079.1 GCA_020441225.1 Maritimibacter sp.
ATCCTGCGCCCGCTGATCGAACTGACCAACCTGCAGGTCCTTCAGATCGGGGTCGCGCTTGCCGCTGCCGGGTTCTTCGCGCCGTTCCTGTGGCTGCGCCGGAAGGTATCCGCGCGCAAGCTGGCGATCTGGCGGGCGCTGCCCAATGCGCTCGATCTGTTGCGCGTCTCGGTCGAGGCCGGTCTGGGCTTCGATGCCGCGGTCCTGCGGGTCGCCCGGGAGCTCAAGGACGTCGCGCCGCCGATTGCCGAGGAGTTCACGGTGTTGCTGCTCGAGATCAGGGCGGGCAAGACGCGCGAGCGCGCGCTCAACGATCTGGGCGTGCGAACCGGGGTCGACGAGATCACGTCGTTTGCCAGTGTGGTGATGCAGTCTGCCGAATTCGGCACGCCGCTCACCGAGGCGCTGTCCACCTATGCCGAAGAGATGCGCTACACCCGCGAAATGCTGGCGCAGGAAAAGGCCAACAAGCTGCCGGTCAAGATGTCCGGTGTGCTGGCGGCCTTCATGATGCCCATCCTCCTGGTGATCGCGGCCGGGCCGGTGGTGATCCGGATGGCGGAGATGTTCGGCGCGCAGTGAGCCCGCGGGCGCGGTCTGCGGCTCACGGCCGGGCGTGGGCCTGCGCGGTCCGGTAGGGGGCCGGCGCATAGGCGAGCGCGCCCACCAGAGTGTCGGCGCGGCGGGCGCGCAGCAGGGCCTGCAGCAGGAAGGCTCCGCCGACGATCAGTGTCGCGTTGAGAAACGGCGAGGTCGTCATCCGGTGGGCGACATCCGGCACCAGCGCCGCGACGCTCGCGAGCGCGATGCGGGTTGCGGTGGTGTGGTACAGGAAGGGTCCGAACCTCGGAACGAAGCGGAAGATCACCGCGGCGGTGAGCCCGATCAGCACGGCATAGACGAGCCCGGCGACAAGCCAGGGCGGCTGCCCGGCGATGTGACCTGCCGTATGGGCGTAGAACAACGCGCCCGACAGGCCAGAGACAAGCGCGACGGCGGTCGCGCGGGCCCAATCGCGGTCTCGCAGCCGCGCGGCCGAGAGCGGTTGTCTGGCGTATTCGGGTACGGTGCGTCCGTTTTCCATCCTTTGTGTCTGTTTTGAAAACAGTACGAAGGGATGGCCGAAATGAGGCATTTTTGTGGCATGCTCCGGCGCGGCTCGCCGCACCGGGTGCCGTCCGTCCGGACCCTGACGCGGGGGCCGGTACCGGAGAGGTTGCCCAGGGAGCGGTTGCCCAGAGAGTGGTTTGCCAAAGGAGAGGATTGAAAAGGGGGCGTCGTTGCCCTGGACGTCGTGCGTGCGCAGTCCGGTCCTTGGCGGCAGCGGCGGCGGCGACACCGCGCTGCGGGGGCCGGCCCGATACGGTACGACCCCGCAGGGCCTTCCACCGCGCGAGGTCGCTTCTCTGGAGCGGGGTCGGGCCGCGGGCAGGCGCCCGCATCCGGTTCCGCGCGACCATGATGGCAGACAAGGGTTAACGGGCGGTTACCGCTCAGCCGTTTTCTGCGGCGTTCGAGAGGATTTCCAATGCCGCGGCGTGGATCTGGGCATTGGCGGCGGCGACGACCCGTCCGCCGTCCTGCGCCGGCTCGCCGCGCCAGCCGGTGACGATCCCGCCCGCGGCCTGGATCACGGCCATCGGCCCCTGGATGTCGTAGGGCGCAAGCCCGGCCTCGACGACGAGGTCGACCTGGCCGACCGCGACCAGCGCGTAGGAGTAACAGTCGAGCCCGTAGCGGGTGAGCCTGGTCCGCGCCGACAGCGCCTCGAAGGCGGTGCGCTCCGCCGCCGTGCCGACCTCGGGGAAGGTGGTGAACAGGATCGCTTCGTCGAGCGGGCGTGGGGGCCGGGTCGCGAGGGCGTGCCGGCCCTGCGGCCCGACGACCTCGGCCGTGCCGAAACCACCGATGAAGCGCTCCCCGATGAAGGGCTGGTCGACCACGCCGAGCTGCGGACCGTCCGCGTCGCCGACGGCGATCAGCACGCCCCAGGTGGGCGTGCCGGCGAGGAAGGCGCGGGTGCCGTCGACCGGGTCGAGCACCCATCTCAGCCCGGAGGTGCCCGCCTGCACCCCGTATTCTTCGCCGTAGATCGCATCGTCCGGCCGGCGCGCGGCCAGCACCGCGCGCATCGCCCGCTCGGCCTCGCGGTCGGCGGCAGTGACCGGGTCGAACCCCCGGTCGAGCTTGTTGTCGGCGGCGAGGCCCGGCGTGCGAAAATGGCGCAGCGTCGCCGCACGCGCGGCATCCGCGAGCGCGTGCGCCGTGGCGATGAGGTCGTTCTGAACCTGCGGATCTGCGATGCTCATGGGTCCCCCCGGAGACGTCACCCCCGGCGGTAGCCAAAGCGGTTCAGCGCGTCAAGCGGCGTCCGAGAGCACGCGGGCCAGTTCGAACAGGCGGCGGCGCTGGTTTTCCGGGATGGCGTAGTAGGAACGGACCAGTTCCAACGCTTCCTTGTCGGCAAGGATGTCGCCCGGAAGCGTGGTGTCGGCCGGTTTCGCCCCGGCTTCGAGCCCCTCGAAGAAAAAGTCGACAGGCACGGACAGCGCTTCGGAGATATCCCAAAGCCGCGATGCGCTGACCCGGTTCATGCCGGTTTCGTATTTCTGGATCTGCTGAAACTTGATGCCGACTTTCTCGGCGAGTTGTTGCTGAGTCATTCCGACCATCCATCGGCGATGGCGGATACGTTTCCCAACGTGGACATCCACAGGGTGTTTCATTCGACTCTCCTCATACGGACAAACAACGGCACCAGACACTACAAACGAGCAACACATAACAACCTGTCTTTTTGGTCATTTTTTTACCAAATGGAAAAAACGATTGAAAAACAGAGAGTTGCGAGATTATCCTATGGAATTTCCGGTTCGCGCCGGGAATCTCGATTCGCGAGATCATACCCGTAAAACGGTATTACCACAAACAATTGCAAAATGCGAATTCTGCCTCCCGAACCATTCCTGATTCCCTTATAGCGTGTATTTCGCCGGGTTGTGGTTCTGGCTGCCGGTTCTGCTCGCCAAGACCGCCCCCTGCCATTATGGTCCCGGGGATCGGGGGAGCCAAATGCAAGCTTTTCAATCGGTGGACCGGGCGACCCCGCCCGCATTTCGGGACGTTAGCGCAGCTTCCCCGGAGGCGGGGGAATTGCGCATCGAAATTGCCGCCTGCGGGCTGAATTTCGCCGATCTGCTCATGGCAGAGGGCCGGTATCAAGATACCCCGCCGGTGCCTTTCACCCTCGGTCTGGAGTTCGCCGGCACCGTCGTGGAGCATGGCGACGGGGTCGCAACGCCGCCGATCGGCGCCCGGGTTGCCGTCGTCGCCGGGCAGGGCGGGCTTGCGACCAGCGCCTGCGTGCCTGCCGCGCGCTGCGTGGCGATCCCGGAGACGATGTCCTTTGCCGAAGCGGCCGGCTTCCAGATTGCCTACGGCACCAGCCATCTCGGCCTCAAGGGCCGGGCCCGGCTGGTCGCGGGCGAAACCCTGCTGGTGCTCGGCGCGGCCGGCGGGGTCGGCCTGACCGCGGTCGAGGTCGGCAAGCGCCTGGGCGCCCAGGTCATCGCGGTTGCCCGCGGCGCGGAGAAACTGGCCGTCTGCGAAGCGGCGGGGGCCGATCACCTGATCGACAGCGAGACCGAGGACCTGCGCGACGCCGTCAAGGCGCTGGGCGGGGCCGACGTGGTCTACGACCCGGTGGGAGGCGCGCAGTTTACCGCGGCGCTGCGGGCCACCAACCCCGGCGGGCGGATCCTGGTCGTCGGCTTCGCCAGCGGCGACGTGCCGCAGATTCCGGCGAATCATCTGCTGGTCAAGAATGTCGACATCCTCGGCTATTGGTGGGGCGGCTACGTGAAGTTCCGGCCCGACGCGCTGCACGCCAGCATGGCCGAGTTGTTCGACTGGTACGGGGCCGGATTGCTGAAGCCGCATGTCAGCCACGAGATCCCGCTGGCCCGGGTCGAAGAGGCGTTCGAGCTGCTGCGGGCGCGCAAATCGACCGGCAAGGTCGTGGTGACGATGGGCTGAGCGCACGGTCCCGGCGCCGGATTTCCCGGGAAACCGGGACCCGTGGGGCAACGTTCGCCGGGGGCCTTCCGCCGCCTTCGCGGCTGCGCCTGGTTCGGTGCGCTGCAAGGGTTGCCACGCGACTTGCCCGCGAGACTTGCCCGCGGGAGCCACCCGGGGCGTTCACCCGGAATAGGCCTCGCACAGCAGTGCCACCAGCGCCTGTTCGGCCTCGCCGCGTAACGTGTCGGCGACGTAGAGGTTGATCCGCGTCACCCCGAGCTCCGGCAGCGCGCCGCCGTGGTCGATCCGCTCCATGACCGCGGGTACGGTGCCCTCGGGGACCGCGTGGATCGCCAGGTCGGCCGAAACCGAGGCCTCGATCGTGCGGCTCATTTCCGAGGTCACCGCCATCTCCCAGGGCACGTCCGCCGCGTCGAGCGCCGCCTCGACACCGGCGCGGAAGATGTTGCGGCGTTCGAAGGCGAGCCGCAGCGGCCGGGTGCGCCAGGCAGTGCCGCCGATCGCGCCCACCCAGATGAGCGGCACCGTCGCGAGCGTGCGGCCGCCGGCCTGAACCTCGTCTTCGGTGGTCAGGATGATGTCGGCCTCGCCGCGCGCGAACATCCGTTTGAGCGCCTCGGTATAGGAGGAGACCAGGGTCACCTTCATCCGGGGATATTCTGCGTGAAACCGCTGCAGCACCGGCGGCAGCGCCGGGTAGACCACGTCATGCGGCACCCCGAGCACCACTTCGCCCTCGAAGGCCGCGGAGGTGAAACGCGACCAGACCTCGTCGTTGAGCGCGAGGATCCGGCGGGCGTAGCCGAGCAGCTTCTCGCCATCCGCGGTCAGGACCACGCCGCGGCCGGCGCGTTCGAACAATTGCCGCCCGAGCGCCTCTTCGAGGCGTTTGAGCTGCATCGACACCGCCGATTGCGTGAGGTGCAACAGCCCGGCGGCCCGGGTGACGCCACCCGCTTCAGCCACCGTCGCGAAGGCGCGCAGGGCGGTCATGTCCAGGTTTCTCGACACATCAATACCTGTGATGCATTAACTAAAAATCATTCATTTTTATTATGATCGAGAAAGGGGTAATGTCAATCCCGAGGGGGCACCTCACGTGTGACAACCCGAATGAGGCATGGAGATACAAATGCACGCGACGAGCGCCAATCACAGCCACAGCCAAATGGTCGGCCATGAGTTCCACCCGGTGAAATGGGTGCTGAATGCCCTGGCCACACGCCATCAGCGGATGCGGCTCGACGAGCTTGACGACCACCTGCTGCGCGATATCGGCGTCGACCGGGTGACCGCACGCAAGGAATCCGAGCGGCCGTTCTGGGATCTGCCGTGATCCATCACGTCCCTCTCACGTCGGCGTGATTTCCGGGCCGCCGGAACCGGCCCGAAAAGCCTTGAAATAGCCACACCGCCAGCCAATATTTCCTGTGATGCGGTCCCACCCGGGGCCGCGAAGGAATTTGCCAGTCTGGAGGCGAAATACATGGCTGAATTGAGATCGACGCGGACGGCGGCTGGTACCCGTACGGCCCAGATCGACGAGGGCCTTCGTGCCCACATGAACAAGGTCTACGGCACGATGTCCGTGGGCCTCCTCGTGACTGCGCTGGTGTCCTGGGCGATCGGTACCATGACGGTGTCGTCGGTGCCGACCGAGTACATGCTGCGCGAAGGTCAGTACCTCACCCAGCTCGGCTACGCGCTGTTCGCCTCGCCGTTGAAGTGGGTCATCATGTTCCTGCCGCTGGTGATGGTGTTCGCCTTCGGTGCCGCGATCAACCGGCTGTCCGCCGCCGGGGCACAGCTGTTTTTCTACGTGTTCGCTGCGGCGATGGGCCTGTCGATTTCGTGGATCTTCATGGTCTTCACGCCGTTTTCGATCACCCAGACCTTCCTGGTCACCGCGATCTCCTTCGCCGGTCTCAGCCTCTACGGCTACACCACGAAGCGGGACCTCTCGGCCATGGGCGCCTTCCTGATCATGGGCCTGATCGGCCTGATCGTCGCCTCGATCGTGAACATCTTCCTCGCCTCGTCGGCGCTGCAGTTCGCGATCTCGGTGATCGGCGTGCTGATCTTCGCGGGCCTCACCGCCTTCGATACCCAGAAGATCAAGGTGGATTACGTCCAGCACGCCCAGGCGATGGACGGCGAATGGCTCGCCAAGTCGGCGATCATGGGGGCGCTGAACC
>JAGRMP010000605.1 GCA_020441225.1 Maritimibacter sp.
GCCAGGAATAGATCCCCGCCTGCTGCTGCTTGATCATCCCCGCGCGCAGCATCAGGCGGTGCGAGGCGATCTGCGCCTCGGCGGGGTTTTCCTTCAGGACCGGCAGGAAGTAGCGGGACAGGCGCATGGGGGCCTCTTGGGGCAAGGTTGCGGTTGGGTTTCGGTTGGAAATCTCCCTAGCCGAGCCGTTCACCTGCGGCAAGGCCGCCCCCGGGATTTCCGGGACAAAGGCGCCAGGGCGCGGGGCCGTGCGAGGGGTGTGCGAGGGGTGTGCGAGCTCGCACAGGGGGCCAGGCCATTGTTTTTATTACCGATAGCGCTAACTGCCCTTGCGCGCGGGACGCGGGGCGAATCCTGCGTTCCCCGGGCCCAGATCAAGGCGGATGCGGCGCCTTCGGGCTAGACTCGCCCCCACGCTCAAACCGGCCCTGGCCGGGCGGGCGCGGGTCTGCCCTGCCCGGGAACCGGCCGGTGCACAGGGGAGGTTCGTCCATGGCCCATGCCGCCGCACAGGCCCGATCCGCACCGCTCGGCGCGACGATGCCGGCCGCCGCCGCGTCGGCGCGGCTCTATTACGTGCAATGGCTGCGGGTGCTGCTGATCGCCCTCGTGGTGGGCCAGCACGCGGCGGAACCTTACGTGGTTACGGGCGGCGACTGGATGGTCAGCGATCCGGCCTCGTCGACCGCGCTGCTCGTGCCCTTCGTGCTGAACGGCACCTTCTTCATGGGGTTCTTCTTCCTCATTTCGGGCTATTTCCTCGACGCGAGCCTCGACCGCCACGGCGCGGCCCGGGTGATCGGCGACCGGCTCTTGCGGCTGGGCGTGCCGCTGGTGCTGATCGTGGGGATCGTGAACGGCGCCATCGGCTGGGCGATCTATGGCGAGGACATGGGATACCCGGCGTTTCTTCTCACCACCTACCTGCCCGGCGCGCCGGAATTCGGGCCGCTGTGGTTCATCGCGCATCTGCTCGTCTACATTCTGGTCTACGCCCTCTGGCGCGGGATCTTTGCCGGCGAGGCGCGCTGGCTGCGCGCGCCCAAGGCGCCGGGACACCGGGCGATCTTCATCTTCGTGCTGGGTCTCGGCGCGGTGACCGCGCTCATCCGGATCCGGTACCCGATTGATGACTGGGTGCGGATCGGCGGGTTGATCCCGGCCGAGCCGGCGCGGCTGCCGCAATACATCGGCCTGTTCGTCGTCGGCATCCTCGCCGGGCGCGGACGCTGGTTCGAGGAGATCGACGGCCGGGTTGCCGCGATCTGGTTCGCGATCGGCGCCGTCACCTTCGCCGCGACCGCCGCGCTGGCGCTCGACCGCCTCGCGCTGCCGGACTATCTCGGCCTGCGGATCGCCTGGGGCTTT
The DNA here is from genome assembly GCA_020441225.1 of Maritimibacter sp. The sequence goes on from JAGRMP010000605.1 coordinate 1,369, forward strand.
CTCGAAGCGCCGGTGGGCGTGGGCATGATCCTCGGCCTCACGGTGCTGTTGCGACATTGCTGCGCCCGCACCGGGCCGTGGCTCCGCCGCCTCGAAGGGTCGGTCTACGGGGTCTATCTGTTCCACGTCTATTTCGTGATCGGGCTCCAGGCCGCGCTCACCGGCTTCGGCTGGCCCGGGCTCGTGAAATGGGCGGTGGTCACGCTGGCGGCGCTGGCGCTGAGCTTCGGTTTCGCCACGCTCCTGCGCCGGATCCCGGGCGCGCAGCGCATCTTGTAGCACAGAGGCCGCGCCGGGCGGCCCGGTCCGCCGGTCAGGACCGAGACCCTTGAACGCCGGGGCGAAACAGGCCAACTGTATCCCAACCCCAACCGGAGAGCCCATGGCCCTGCCCGTCTCGACCCAATTGCGCTACTGGTCCATCGCCGCGGTGGTGTTCTTCGTCGTGCTCTGGTTCCTGGGCGACGTGATCCTGCCCTTCGTGATCGGTGGCGCGCTGGCCTATTTCCTCGATCCCATTGCCGACCGGCTGGAGGCGATGGGAATGGGGCGC
>JAGRMP010000080.1 GCA_020441225.1 Maritimibacter sp.
GTCATGCGGAAGATTTTCGGCATCGGCCAGGGGGGCGTGTAGCTTTCGAGCCGTTCGACGGCGCGGGGGCTGAGGATCAGCATGCCATGCGCCGCTTCGCCGCCCAGCACTTTCTGCCAGGAGAAGGTGGTGACGTCGAGCTTGTCCCAGGCGAGGTCCATGGCGAAGGCCGCGGAGGTGGCGTCGCAGATAGTGAGGCCTTCGCGGTCCGCGGCGATCCAGTCGGCGTTCGGCACGCGCACGCCGGCGGTGGTGCCGTTCCAGGTGAAGACCACGTCGGAGGCGAAATCGACGGCGGCGAGATCGGGGATCTGGCCGTAATCGGCAGTCATCACCGTCGCGTCGAGCTTGAGCTGTTTGGCGACGTCGGTCACCCAGCCGGAGCCGAAGCTTTCCCAGGCCAGCATGGTCACGGGGCGCGGGCCGAGCAGCGACCACATCGCCATTTCGACGGCGCCGGTGTCGGAGGCGGGCACGATGCCGATCCGGTAGTCGGCGGGCACGCCGAGCAGTTCGCGGGTCTCTTCGATGGCCGCTTTCAGCTTGTCCTTGCCGATGGCGGCGCGGTGCGAGCGGCCAAGGGCGGCGTCGGCGAGAGAATCAAGCGTGAATGTGGGGGGTTTGGCACAGGGGCCAGAGGAAAAACGCGGGTTTGCCGGCCGCGCTGCCGGTTGATCGGTGACCATTGCTGGTATCCTTCCAGATATGCGCCCCTCGTTGGGGAGGGGTGTCCCGTCGCCGCTCATACGGGGGAAGGCGAAACCGCACAATGGGGAAAATTGCCCGGGAGCGCCGGTTTGGGGGCGGAAAACGGCACCCGATGGAGTGGATCGGAAACTTGCGGGTGCGGGGGTGGCTCCCCGCGCGCCTCAGAGCTTCACCTTGGCGAGCAGGTCGGCCATCAGCCGGGCGGAAGCGGCGAGCGCCTCGGCCTCGCCCGCGTCGAGATCGGGCATGAGGTCGGCCACCACGCCCTCGCGGCCGATCAGCCGGGGGATCGAGACCGGCGCGTCTTTCACCCCGACCACTTCCGGCGTCAGCACCGAGACCGAATGCACCGAGCGTTCGTCGTTGCCGATGGCGCTCACCAGCCGCGCGAGCCCGGCGCCGATGCCGAAGAAGGTGGCGCCCTTGCCCTCGATGATCCGGTAGGCGGCGCCGCGCACGCCCTCGTCGATCTCGGCGCGCACCGCGCCGGTGATCGGCGCGCGCATGTTGCCCGCGGCCTCGGCGAGCGAGAGCGCGCCGACGCGGGCCGAGGACCAGCCGAGCACTTCGCTGTCGCCGTGTTCGCCGAGCACATAGGCGTGGATCGAGCGCGGGTCGACGCCGAGATGCTGGCCGATCAGGTGGCGGAACCGCGCGGTGTCGAGGATCGTGCCCGAGCCGATCACCCGCGCGGCAGGCAGGCCGGACAGCCGCGTGGTGATGCCGGTCATCACGTCGACCGGGTTCGAGGCGATCAGCAGCACCGCGTCGGGCGCGGCTGTGAGCGTGGCGGCGATGACGGCGCGGAACACCTCGGCATTGCGCGCGAGCAGATCGAGCCGCGATTCGCCCGGTTTCTGGCCGACACCGGCGGCGATGATGACGATCGAGGCGCCGTCGAGTGCCGCGTAATCGCCCGCGCGCACGTTGCCGCGCGCCGCAAACGGCAGGGCGTGGGCGATGTCTTCGGCCTGGGCCTGGGCGAGGCCCGGGTTGATGTCGACCAGCACGGTTTCGCGCGCGGCGCCCAGGAGCGCGATGGCATAGGCGGCCGAGGCACCGACCATCCCGGCGCCGACAATTCCGATCTTCATGGGCTCTCCTGTTCGCTGTCACCTTGGTGTGGCATCTCGGTGTGGCATCTCGGGCGGCGGCGGTCTATGCCCTTCGCACCGAAACCTAGGGGGGACCCATGCCCATCGTCACGCTGATCGCCGCGCCCGGCGGGCTTGAAACCACGCTCGTGGAGGCGTTGCGCAACGCCTGGGGCGGGACCGGCGCCGCGGCGCGCTGGCTGTCGCGGGGCGAGGCGGCGGAGTTTGCCGTGCCGGAGATCCCAGAGAATCGCTGGAGCGTGTGGGACGACCTGCAGGCGCAGGGGGTGGACCTTGCGGTGCAGGCGGACGGCGACCGGCGCAAGCGGATGCTGATCGCGGATATGGATTCGACCATGATCCAGCAGGAATGCATCGACGAGCTGGCCGACGAGGCGGGCGTGGGCGCGCGCGTGGCCGACATTACCGCGCGGGCGATGAACGGCGAGCTCGATTTCGAGGGCGCGCTGCGCGAGCGGGTCGGGCTGTTGAAGGACCTGCCGGCGGAGACCATCGACAGGGTGCTTTCGACCCGGATCACCTATATGCCCGGGGGCCGCGCGCTGGTGGCGACGATGAAGGCGCAGGGCGCGACGGCGGTGCTGGTGTCCGGTGGCTTCACCGCCTTTGCCGCGCGGGTCGCCGAGACGCTGGGTTTCGACGAGGCGCGGGCGAACGTGCTGGAGGTGGCGGACGGGCGTCTGACTGGCACGGTGGCCGAGCCGATCCTCGGGCGCGAGGCCAAGGTGGCGACGCTGCGCGAGGTGTCCGCCCGGCTCGGTATCGGGCTCGATGACGTGATCGCGGTGGGCGACGGGGCGAACGACCTCGGCATGCTCGGGCTTGCGGGCATGGGCGTGGCGCTGCATGCGAAACCGGTTGTGGCGGCCGAGTGCGATCTGAGGGTGAACCACGGCGATCTGACGGCGCTTTTGTACCTGCAGGGCTATGCAAGGGACGAGTTTGCCGGGGTTTAGCGCGGTGCTGTGACACGAACCGGCCCTCCCTGCGCGGTCAAGGTTAACGCGCGGTGGCTTCCGCGCGCACCTGGCGATTGATCCCGATGTCCTGCGGTCCAGCGGTAATGTGACCCTAATGCGGGGGATTTGGAGGCTCCGGCAGCCGCGCCGTACTCTCCAAGGGCGCGCGGGACCCATTCGCAGGCCCTTTCGACAGATGCCGGCTCGGTCACGCGTTAACCTTGCCGCGCGTTAACCTTAACGTGTGGAGAAGGCCGTGGATCTGGCCGTGGCCAAGTTGCCGGGCCGGGGGGTGCCGGGCGGGTGCGTGGCACGGTCACAAAGCCTGCCCGAGCGCGCCGGGGCCGGCAAAACGTCGCGTGGCGCCGCCCGTCGCCGCTGGCGGACTCATGCGCGTCTGTGCTAGGTCTTGCGTCATGCCTGAGGACGCCCCCCATATGAGCGCATCGCGCCTGGAAACGCGGCCCGTAATCCGCCAGCTCGACGATGCCGCGATCAACCGGATTGCGGCGGGTGAGGTCGTGGAACGGCCTGCGTCCGCGGTGAAGGAACTCGTGGAAAACGCCGTCGATGCGGGCGCCACCCGGATCGAGGTGGCCTATGCGGATGGCGGCAAGACGCTGATCCGGGTCACCGACGATGGCTACGGGATCGCCGCCGAGGAGCTGCCGCTGGCGCTCAGCCGCCATGCCACGTCCAAGATCGACGGGTCCGACCTTCTCGACATCCACACCTTCGGCTTTCGCGGCGAGGCGCTGCCGTCGCTCGGTGCCGTGGGGCGGCTTACGATCACCAGCCGGGTGGCGGGGGCCGAAGCGGCCACGATCCGGGTGGCGGGCGGTGCGCTCGAACCGGTGAAGCCCGCAGCGCTCAGCGGGGGCACCGTGGTGGAGCTGCGCGATCTGTTCTACGCCACGCCCGCGCGGCTCAAGTTCCTGCGCTCCGACCGGGCCGAGGCGCAGGCGATTTCGGACGTGGTCAAGCGGTTGGCCATGGCCGCACCCCATGTGGCCTTTACCCTGCGCGACGTGTCGGGCGGGGGCGAGGGACGGGTGCTGGCGCAATATCCGCGTGAGACCGGCGATCTGTTCGACGCGCTCGCGGGGCGGCTCGCGCGCATCCTAGGCCGCGAGTTTGCCGAGAATGCGCTGAGGATCGACGCCGAGCGCGAGGGGCTGCGGCTCAGCGGCTATGCGGCGCTGCCGACCTATTCGCGCGGGGCTGCGGTGGCGCAGTTTCTCTTCGTCAACGGCCGGCCGGTGCGCGACAAGCTGCTGTTTGGCGCTCTGCGTGCGGCCTATTTCGACTTTCTCTCGCGTGACCGGCACCCGGCGGCGGCGCTGTTCGTGTCGTGCGATCCGCACTTGGTCGACGTCAACGTGCATCCGGCGAAATCGGAGGTGCGGTTTCGCGAGCCGGGGCTGGCGCGGGGGCTGATCGTGTCGGGGCTGCGCCATGCGCTCGCCGAGGCGGGGCACCGGGCCTCGACCACGGTGGCGGGGGCCGCGTTGGGGGCGTTCCGGCCCGAGCAGCCGGGCGCGCCGCGGGTCTACCAGATGGACCGGCCGACGCCCGGGCTGATCCGGACGGGCTGCGAGATGCAGGCGCCGGAGCTTGCCCCGGGTTTCGCCGAGGCGGCGCAGCCGTCTGCGCGTTGGGAGGCGCCGGAGCCGGTGGCGGAAGCGCCGGTGGAAGACCTGCCGCTCGGGGCGGCGCGGGCGCATCTGCACGAGAATTACATCGTCGCGCAGACAGCGGACGGGATGGTGATCGTCGATGCCCATGCGGCGCATGAACGGCTCAACTACGAGAAGCTGAAGGCCCAGATGGCCGCGAATGGCGTGGCGGGGCAGGCGCTGCTGATCCCCGAGATCGTCGAGCTGTCGGAGGCGGATGCGGCGCTGCTGCTCGATATGGGCGAAGACCTGGCCCGGCTCGGCCTCGGGATCGAGCCCTTTGGCGGCGGGGCGATCGCGGTGCGCGAGACGCCGGCAATTCTCGGCCATGTGAATGCCGAGGCGCTGATCCGCGACATCCTCGACGAGCTTGCCGATCTCGGGTCGTCGAACAGGCTCGAAGCGCGGATCGAGGCGGTGCTGTCGACGGCGGCCTGCCATGGCTCGGTGCGCTCGGGGCGGCGGCTGAACGCGGCGGAGATGAACGCGCTCCTGCGCGAGATGGAGGCGACGCCGCATTCGGGCCAGTGCAACCACGGGCGGCCGACCTATGTGGAACTGAAGCTCGCCGATATCGAGCGGCTGTTCGGGCGGACATGACCCCGGAGGTGACGCTTTCGCTGGAGGATCCGCTGGTGCTGGCGGCGCTGGGGGTTGCCGGGGTGGTGCTCCTGATCGTGGTGCTTTTGCTGGTGACGCTAGTCCGCGCCGGGCGCTCGGCGCGCAATGCCGAAGAGGTGACCCGGCAGATGGCCGGGCTCGGCCGGGCGGTGCAGCTCCTGGGCCAGGGGCAGGACCAGCTCACCGGCGGGCTCAGGACCGTGTCGGACGCGCAGGCGACGGCGCAGACCCAGACGGTGCAGGTGATGGAAGCGCGGCTCGCCGAGGTGCAGCGGCAGATGCAGGAGCGGCTGCATGAAAACGCGCTGCGGTCGGCCCGCGCGCTTTCGGACATGCAGGAGCGGATGAACGAGACGCTCAAGGGCTCGACGGTGAAGACCACCCAGTCGCTCACCCAGCTCCAGGAACGACTCGCGACCATCGACAAGGCGCAGGAGAATATCACCCGGCTCTCGGGCGATGTGCTGTCGCTCCAGGACATCCTGTCGAACAAGCAGACCCGCGGCGCGTTCGGGGAGATCCAGCTCACCGATATCGTCTCTAAAGCGCTGCCTAGAGACAGTTATGCGCTGCAGGCGACGCTGTCGAACGGCCGGCGGGCGGATTGCCTCATCCACCTGCCGAACCCGCCGGGGCCGATCGTGATCGATTCGAAATTTCCGTTGGAAGCCTACGAGGCGCTCAGGAAGGCCGACACGCAATGGGAGCTGAACGAGGCGGCGAAGGCGCTGCGGGTGGCGGTGCGGGGACATATCCGGGCGATTTCGGAGAAATACATTCTCGAGGGCGAGACGGCGGACGGGGCGCTGATGTTTCTGCCGTCTGAAGCGGTCTATGCCGAACTGCACGCGAACTTTCCGGAGGTGGTGCGCGACGGGTTCGAGGCGCGGGTCTGGATCGTCTCGCCCACCACCTGCATGGCGACGCTCAACACGATGCGCGCGATCCTCAAGGATGCGCGGATGCGTGAGCAGGCCGGCGCGATCCGGGCAACGCTGAAACAGTTGCACCGCGATGTGGAACTGGTGGTCGAGCGGGTCGGCAAGCTCGACACGCATTTCAACCAGGCACGGGCCGATCTCGACGGCATCGGGGTGGCGGCGGAACGGGCGGGCAAACGCGCCGCACGGCTGGACAATTTCGATTTCGAGGAGCTGGCGCCGGAGACCGAGGCGGGGCCGCGGGTGGTGCCGCTGGAGAAGCCGTGAGCCCTTGCCGCCCCCTGCCGTGACACCCTACATATCAGGGAGAGACAAGAAAGGACGGGCCATGGCGACGTTGGATATCAGCCCCTCGAAAGTGGCGCGGGTCATCATCCGCGCGCGCGAGCTGGACGCGAAGACCGCGCGCTGGGACGCGCCCGGCGACGAGGCGGAGGCCGACAGCATCCTCGAATTGCGCCCCTCGGATGCGACCGAGGACGAGCTCAGGAGTTACATCGCCGATCTCAACGCCGACGAGCAGGCGGCGCTGGTCGCAATCATGTGGATCGGGCGCGACACCTTTGCGGCCGAGGATTACGACGAGGCGGTCGAGACGGCGAGGAACGAGCGGACCTCGCCGACCGAGGACTACCTGCTCGGCAATCCGCTGCTTTCGGATTACCTGATCTCGGGGCTGGAAGCGCTGGGCTACGATGCCGAGGAAGAGATCGACGCGCATCTGAAGTAGGCCGGTTCGGGCGGTTGCGCCCGGGTCGATCCCGCGCGGAGAACGGTTTTGTGAAAACCGTTGCGAACGCCTTTCATAAAGGCGTTGTCTGCCTGGCCGATGCCGGGACGCCCGGATGTCAGAGGAAGGTCTGTGCGAATTGCCGGTCGGGGTCGGCGAGATGCGGCACGGCGTTGAACTGTGTGAGCGTCAACCCGCTGCCGATCGGGTGGAGCTGGTGGACGGAGGTGTTGCGGATGGTGAGCGCGAGCCGGGCGAAAGCGCCGAGCTCGAGCCCCATTGCTACTCGGATCGCCATGGCGATGAGCCCGCCGGAGCTGACCACGAGCGCGCGGCCTTCGCCGGCCGCAATCTCGGTCAGGACCTCGTCGATCCGGCTCTGGAAGGCGTGAAAGCTTTCCTCCGCCCCCTCGATCTTGCCGTCCTGCCAATGGGTGAACACGAGCGGCAGGTGGTCGATGAATTCTTCGCGGCAGGTGGGATGGGGAATGCCGAGCTGCAGGTGCATCCGGTTCGACAGATCGAAATAGGCGACCTCGTTGAGCCGCGGGTCGGCCACCGGCGCGGCCCAGCGCGCCGCGCCCATCGCCTGCGCGGTCTCGCGGTGGCGGGTGAGCGTGCCGGTGTAGACCCGGTCGAAGCGCTCGCCGATCCGCTCCCAATACTCGCCGAGCCAGGCCGACTGGCGCGCGCCGAGATCGGAGAGCGCGTCGTAACCGGCCTCGTCCTGGGCGCCGGAATTGGCCTGGCCGTGGCGAACGAGGGTGATCTGTGACATGCGCGGCGCCTTTCGTTGGGACTGGCCCCTGCTACCCCGGGCGGCGCAGGGGGGAAAGGGGGGGAAAGGCCCCGACCCTTCCCCTTGCGCGGCGGCGGGAAGGCGCTTGTTATTGCCTAGCGGCTTTGAATCTGCGTCGATTGCGGGGATGCTGCACAGGCCCGGTTCACGGAGGCCCGGTTTCATAGGGAGGGTATCTCATGAAGAAGATCGCAGGGATCGCGGCGGTCGCCGTACTGGCGCTTGCGCCCGGCTGGGCGGCGGCGCGCGACGCGGCGCTGATCGTGGTGACCGAAGACTACCAGGCGTTGCCGGATGTCGATGACGCGCCGGATGTGCCCGCGCTGACCCGCGCACTCGAGGCGGCGAAATTCCAGGTGACCGCGGTGACCGACGGCAGCGCCGAGGACACCCGCGCGGCGGTCGAGGATTTTCGCGACGACGCGGCGATCGCGGACCGGGTCTTTGTGCTCGTGGCCGGGCATATCGTGCACAGTGCGCGCGACAGCTGGCTCTTGATGCGCGGCGCCGAGGATGTGACCGATATTTCCGTGGGCGCGGACGGACTGCCGCTCGGCCCGCTGTTCGACATCGCCGCCGAGCACCCGGGCCAGGCGGTGGTGATGCTCGCGCGCGCGGGCAGCGACATCACCGGGCCGGGGATCGCCGGGGGACCGGCGGTGGAGGCGCCGCAGGGCGTGACGCTGTTGAGCGGGCCGGGTCCGGTTCTGACCAACGTGGCGCGCGAGATCGTGCTGCGCCCCGGCACGCGGCTGCGCCAGGCGCTGGTGCCGCCGCCGGGCGCGGTCGAGGTGAGCGGCTTCCTCTCCGATGCGCTGCCGTTCCTGCCGCCGGTCGCGCCGCGGGGCACGCCGCCCTCGGCGCCGCCGCGCGATATTTCGATGGAGCTGGCCTTTTGGAACGTGGTGGTCGAGCTCGACAACCCGCCCGCCTATCAGGCCTATCTCGACCGCTATCCGAACGGCCAGTTCCGCACCATCGCGCGCGCCGCGATCACCGGGGCGGCACTGGACGCGGAGGCGCAGGCCCAGGCGGCGGAAGCGGCGCTGGCGCTCGACCGGACCGACCGCCAGGAGATCCAGCGCAATCTGTCGTTGCTCGGTTACAACCCGCGCGGGATCGACGGGATCTTCGGTCCCGGGTCGCGGGCCGCGATCAAGTCGTGGCAGAACGCCAATGGCTACCCGGCAAACGGCTATCTTACCGCGCCGCAGGTGCGCGCCATGGCCGAGGCCGCCAAGATCCGCGCCGACCAGCTCGCCGCCGAAGCGGCGCAGCGCAAGGCCGAGGAAGAGCAGCGCGACAACCAGTACTGGCGCGACACCGGGCGCGGGGCGACCGAACCGGGGTTGCGCGCCTATCTGGAGCGCTATCCGGACGGGCTGTTCGCCGATGTGGCCGAAGCGCGGCTGGCCGAGATCGAGGCCGCGAAGCGGGCGCAGGCGGAGGCCGCGGAACGGGCGTTCTGGGACAATGTGCGCGCCAAGGACACGGCGGCCCAGTACCAGAGCTATCTCGACAAGTACCCCAAAGGCCTGTTCGCCGACGAGGCCGAGGCGCGCATCGCCGAGCTGACCGAGGGCGACAAGGCGGCGGTGATCGCCGCGGCCAAGGCGGAGGAATCCGCGGTCGTCGCCAACGGCGTCCTGCGCCTCCTGGTCGAGAATCGGCTCGCCGCGTCCGGCGAGGATCCCGGCGCGATCGACGGCCAGTTCGACAAGACCACCCGCCGGGCGATCCGCCGGTTCCAGCGCGACCAGGGGCTGACGGTCACCGGCTATGTGACCCAGGCGACGATGGTGCGGCTGCTCGCGGTGCCGTAGGGCGCGCCGAGACACGGGACGCTGCGGCCCAGGACGCAGAGGCACAGAAAAGGGCCGCCGGATCGAAACCGGCGGCCCTTTTGTCAGAACTCGTCAGCTGAAGTGCGGCCCAATCCGCTGCCCGGGGATTACCCCTGGCGGGCTTTGAAGCGGC
>JAGRMP010000081.1 GCA_020441225.1 Maritimibacter sp.
TGGTGATCTGCCCGCCGCCGGTGGAAGAGGTCGGGCCGATCGTGGGCGAGTTTCTCGGCGGCGCCGCGGTCAGCGCCTCTGTCGCCCCGGTGCTCGCCGCCCATTGTGCCGCGCGCGGCGTGGCCTTTTTCGACGCCGGCACGGTGATCGAGGTCAGCCCCCAGGACGGGGTGCATTTCGAGCCGGAGGGGCACCAGGCGCTCGGCGAGGCCGTCGCACGTGTCATCGCGGGCATGTAGCCAGCGGTCCGGGACCGAGCGCGCCCGCGCGAAAAGTTGTTAGCGCTAACGTCAACAACATCAACATGTTGACACCCTGTGCGAGCTCGCACAAACCTCGCACACCTCCCGAGTGCCCCCTTCTTTGGTCTGCAAATACCTCGAGGGTTTGGGGGCAGCGCCCCCACCGGCACCGGCCCGCGCCTACAGATCGAAACGCGCGAAGACCGGCGCGTGGTCGGACGGCTGCTCCCAGCCCCGCACGTCGCGCAGCACCCGGCTGCCGTGCCCGGCCCCGGCAATGTCCGGCGTCGCCCAGACATGGTCGAGCCGCCGGCCCTTGTCCGCCGTGTCCCAGTCCGGCGACCGGTAGGACCACCAGGAATAGAGGTTGCCTTCGGGGATGTCCTTGCGGGTGATATCCACCCAGCCGCCCGCATCCTGCACCTCCGCCAGGCTCTCCACCTCGACCGGCGTATGGCTCACCACCTTGAGGAGCTGCTTGTGGTTCCACACGTCGTCCTCGCGCGGCGCGATGTTGAGATCGCCCACCAGGATCGACTTCTCGAATTTCTCGGCATGGAACCAGTCGCGCATCTCGGTCAGGTAATCGAGTTTCTGGCCGAACTTCACGTTGACCTCTCGGTCCGGCTTGTCGCCCCCCGCCGGTACGTAGAAATTGTGGATCACCACCCCGTTTTCCAGCCGCGCCGCGGCGTGACGGGCGTGGCCGAGCCCGGCGAAATCCTTGTCGCCCATGTCTTCGAGCGGCAATTTCGACAGGATCGCCACCCCGTTGTACCCCTTCTGCCCGCGCGCCACGACATGGTGGTAGCCGAGCGCGGCAAAGCTCTCGAGCGGCATCTTCTCGACCGGGCTCTTGCATTCCTGCAGGCACAGCACATCCGGCGCCTCCTCGGTCATGAGCCGCTCCACCAGGCCTGCGCGCAGGCGGACGGAGTTGATGTTCCAGGTGGCGAGGGTAAAGCTCATAGGGTCCTCCGAAGCGGTGTTCGGCGGACCCTAGCGGCAAACCCGGACCGGGAAAACCGCTCACGTCACCCGTAGCTCACCACTTCCCACTCGATCCCGTCGTGATCGTCGAAATAGAACCGCCGCCCGGGCTCGTAATCGGCATGGCTGTGGGGGGCAAACCCGGCCGCCTTCACCCGCGCCTCGACCGCGTCGAGATCGTCCACCACCACGCCCACATGGTTGAGCCCGCCATGCGCGTAATAGCTCTCTGTCGCGGGTTCGGTCGGCTGCGGCGGCGCGTAGAGCGCCACGTAATCCGCCGCCCCGCCCACGTGCCAGCTCTGTCCGCCGTGGATGCTGCCGCCTTGCCAGCGGACGGGCCAGCCGAAGACGTCCTTGAGCCAGGCGGCGGTTGCCGCGGGATCGCGGACGGTGATGTTCACATGTTCCAGTCGGGCCATGGTTTTCTCCTTGATTCGATACCATGGAGCTTGGTCTAGTCGCTCAAGTCCACTTGAGCTCAAGAGGTATCTCATGGCCCCGCGCGGAAAAGAAATCAGCATCGGCGAGTTGTCCCGCCGCACCGGCCTCGCCCCCTCGGCGATCCGCTACTACGAGGACGAAGGGCTGGTGCATCCCGAACGCACGGCGGCCGGGCAGCGCCGGTTCCTGCGCTCCGACATCCGGCGGCTCTCCTTCGTGATGATCGCCCAGCAGATGGGCTTCCCGCTGGCGCGGATCCGGGCGTTGATGGAGGCCCTGCCCGAGGGGCGCACACCGACCAAGCGCGACTGGGAGAAGATCAGCCGGCAGATAAGGGGCGAGCTCGACGCAAGGATCGACACGCTCACCGCGCTCCGGGAAAAGCTCGACGGCTGCATCGGCTGCGGCTGCCTGAGCCTGAAGACTTGCGCGCTCTACAACCCGGACGACCGGGCGCGGGCGCACGGCACCGGGCCACGCTGGCTGATGGGCGACCGCTCGGACGGGTGAGCTTGTGCGACGGGAGGCCGATGGGTAGCATCGGGCGATCAAAGAAGGAAATCCCATGCACCGCTATCTGCTGACCTGCGCCCTCGCGCTGCCGCTCCCTGCCGCCGCGGCCGACACCATCGGGCAAATCACGGCCACCGTCGACGGCACCGAGATGAGCTGGTTTGTCACCGCCGCGGGCGACGAAAGCCAGTCCGGCGCCATGACCATGCCCGGTGGGCTGGCGGACGTTTCGCTCTGGGGCAACCCCACCGAAGGGGCGCTGGCCGAACTGAAAGGGGCGCTGCTGCTCGATTTCGCCGCGATGGCTGCGGGTGGCCCGACCGCGCTCGACCCGTCGCTGCAATACCTCGAAGACGGCTACACCGCGGCATGGGTGGCGCTCGACGAGGAGACGGTGCAGGTGTCGCTGACCACGTTCGAAACCGGCGGCGACAGCGTGCAGTTGGAGGGCACTTTTCAGGCGCAGGCGGCCTTCACCGATGACATGGCGACGATGACGACCGATCCCGCCCGCCATGTCGAGATCGTAGGTCGGTTCGAGGCCAGCTTGCCGATGCGCTAGCCGTCCGGGCGCGGTCGAAAAAAAGAGGCCCGGGCAAAGCCCGGGCCAGTCCAACAGGGAGGATCCCGCATCATGACCCCGACGCGGCCAGGGGATTCTATCTGGACGGGTATCAATCGTTACCCGAGTCAAGCTCAGACTACCCCGAAAAAACGGCGGGATTAAGTCTGCATTCACACCCTGTGGCGATCATGCCACAAGCCGGTATCCACCGCTTTCGGTGACAAGCAGCCGGGCGTTGGACGGGTCTGGCTCGATCTTCTGGCGCAACCTGTAGATGTGCGTTTCCAGCGTGTGGGTGGTGACCCCGGCATTGTAGCCCCAGACCTCGTGCAGGAGCACATCGCGCGCGACGACGCTTTCCTGGGCGCGGTAGAGAAACTTGAGAATATTGGTCTCTTTCTCGGTCAGCCGGATCTTCTTTTCGTCTTCCGTCATCAGCATCTTCATCGCCGGCTTGAACGTGTACGGGCCCAACTGGAACACCGCGTCTTCGCTCTGCTCGTGCTGGCGCAGCTGCGCGCGGATGCGGGCAAGAAGCACCGGGAACTTGAACGGCTTGGTCACGTAGTCGTTGGCCCCCGAATCGAGCCCAAGAATGGTGTCGGCATCGCTGTCGTGGCCCGTGAGCATCACGATCGGGCATTTCACGCCCTGCTTGCGCATCAACTTGCACAGCTCCCGCCCGTCGGTGTCCGGCAGGCCGACATCGAGGATTACGAGGTCATAGAGCCCTTCGCGCGACTTCTGCATCGCATCCGCCCCGTTGCCGGCTTCGAAGACGTCGAAATCTTCCGTCATCACCAACTGCTCGGCCAGCGCTTCGCGCAGGTCCTCGTCGTCATCGACGAGCAGGATATTCTTTTGAGTGCCCATTGGGTGCCTCCGTTTTGCGTGATCGAGATGTGTGAAGCCATCGCGTTCACGGCAAGAAATGCTGCATTTCCCTCACGCGCTCGTGTCGGTACGACGGGGAATGTTTCAACTTCCGTCGCAAACCCCTATCTAGGGACATCTTTTCGAGGAACCCGATGTCGCTCCGCCCAGATCCCAAGGAACTTTCCGCTCGCGCCCGGGCGGATTTGCGCATGGGCGTTCCGGTCGTCCTGGGACGCGAGGGGCAGGCCGCGCTCGTCGCCGCCGCAGAGACGCTCACGCCCGCGCGGCTCGCGGATCTGCGCCGCCTCGGCACCGCACAGCTCGCAATCACGCCGCGCCGGGCCGAAACGCTGAAAGCGCGCGCCTATTCCGATCACGTTGCCCGGGTGATCCTGCCCGAAAGCGCGGATACCGCCTGGATCCGCAGCGTGGCCGATCCCGCCGACGATCTGATGACGCCCATGAAAGGGCCCTTTGCCACTGAGCGCGGCGGCGACACGCGCATTGCCCATGCCGCGCTCCGGCTGACCAAGATGGCGCACCTGTTGCCCGCCGCCGTGCTGGTCGCCGTGGAGGACGGCGCCGCGGCCGCCGCGCTGTACGGGCTCACCTGGCTCGACCTCACAGATGTCGACGACCTGTGGGAGGGCTCGGTGCTGGCCGAGGTCTCTGCCGCGCGGGTGCCAATGGAGGTGAGCCAGGCCGGGCGGCTGCATGTCTATCGACCCATCGACGGCGGCGAGGAACATTACGCGATCGAGATCGGCCGCCCCGACCGGGCCAAACCGGTGCTCGCCCGGCTGCATTCGGCCTGTTTCACCGGCGACGTGCTCGGCTCGCTGAAATGCGACTGCGGGCCGCAGCTGCACGCGGCGCTGGAGGCGATGGCCGCCGAGGGCGCCGGTGTGCTGCTCTATCTCAACCAGGAGGGCAGGGGGATCGGGCTCGCCAACAAGATGCGGGCCTATTCGCTGCAGGACCAGGGCTTCGACACGGTGGAGGCGAACCACCGGCTGGGGTTTGAGGATGACGAGCGCGATTTCCGCACCGGCAGCGAAATTCTGAAAACCCTCGGCTTCCACAGCGTCCGGTTGATGACGAACAACCCGCGCAAGGTCGCGATGATGCAGGCCGCCGGGGTCGCGGTCACCGAACGGGTGCCGCTCAGGGTGGGCGAAAGCGCCCACAACAGGGCCTATCTCGCCACGAAAGCCGCGAAATCGGGGCATCTTCTGTGATCCCACGCCGCCAGGACATGGTGGTGACCCGTTGGGGCGCGCGGTTCATGGGCCGCCGGTTCCCCGTCTCCATCGGTCGGGGCGGGCTTACGGCGGACAAGCGCGAAGGCGACGGGGCGACGCCAGTGGGGGTCTGGCGGCTGATGCAGGGCGGCTATCGCGCCGACCGGGGATCGGCGCCGGTCACGCCGCTGGCGATGCGCGCCACCGGACCGAGCGATCTGTGGTCCGACGACCCGGGCGACCCCGCCTACAACCATGCCGTCCGCGCGCCCTACGCGCCGTCGCATGAGCGACTGGCGCGGGCGGATGGGCTCTATGACATTTTCCTGGTCACCGACTGGAACTGGCCGCAGGCCG
Source organism: Maritimibacter sp. (assembly GCA_020441225.1). Next base: position 5,229 of record JAGRMP010000081.1, read on the forward strand.
TGCCCGGGAAAGGCTCGGCGATCTTCGTGCATATCTGGCGCGGACCGCGAAAACCGACCGCGGGCTGCCTCGCCTTTCGGGAGGATCACCTGCGTTGGATTCTCGCCCGTTGGACACCGCGGAGCCGGATCATCGTCGGCTGAGCGCCCCTTGATCGGTCAGGAATAGACCCGGTCGCCGAACACCGCGGAGCCGACCCGGACCGTGGTGGCCCCCTGGGCGATGGCGGTTTCGAAATCCGCCGACATGCCCATCGACAGCTCTTCGATCCCATTGCGCGCGGCGATCTTGGCGAGCAACGCGAAATGGAGCGACGGTTCCTCGTCCACCGGCGGAATGCACATCAACCCGGCGATCTCGAGCCCCAATTCGCGGCACTCGGCGATAAAGGTGTCGACCGCCTCCGGCGTCACGCCCGCCTTCTGCTCCTCCGCCCCGGTGTTGACCTGCACGTAGAGCTTGGGGCAATGGCCGAGCTCGTCCTTGAGCCGCGCGATGGTGCGCGCGAGCTTGGACCGGTCGACGGTCTCGATCGCGTCGAACAGCTCCATCGCCTGGCGGGCCTTATTGGTCTGCAAAGGGCCGATCAGGTGCAGCTCGACGCCGGGAAAACGCTCGCGCAGCGCGGGCCATTTGCCGGCCGCTTCCTGCACCTTGTTTTCACCGAACAGCCGGTGGCCCTGTTCGAGCACCGCGACCACCCGCTCGACCGGCTGCACCTTGGAGACGGCCACGAGGCGCGTCGAACCGGGCGCGCGGCCCACGCGGGCTTCTTCGGTGCGGATACGGTCGAGAATTTCGGCGAGCGGCATGGGTCTTCTCCCTCGATACGGGATACCGACAGACCACAGCTCACCGCAAAAGAAAAGAGCGGGCCGAAGCCCGCTCTTCCCAATTCCAAATCCCTGGTGGGATTAGAAGGACATCGACACGCCGGCTTTGGCAACGCCGAGGTCGGTGTCGTTGTCGTACACGTAGGCCGCATCGACCGACACGCCGCCGCCGAGGTCGTAGGAGGCGTTCACACCGTAGTCGAAGTCGTCGTCGACGATGTCGTTGTTGTCGTCTTCGATGAAGGCGCCGAACGAGAAGGCGTCAACCGAGTAGCCGACTTCAGCGTAGAAGGCCCACTCTTCGGTGTCGAGGCGGTAGGCAGCTTCGACTTCACCCGAGAAGCCGTTCATCGAGGCCGACGCACCGGCCCAGACTTCGAAGTCGCCATCCGGACCCCAGTCCTGATGGAACTCGGCACCGGCCCACACGGCGTAGTCGGCGAAGTTGTAGGTGCCTTCGAAGCCGAACTGATCGTTGTCCGGGCCGAAGATGTATTCGTACCACACTTCGATGTCGAAATCGCCGAAGGTGTTGGTGTAGACGAAGTCAACGTTCTTGCCGCCTTCGTAGTCGGCTTCGAACTTGCCCCATTCACCCGACAGGAAGACTTCGACGTCGCCGATGCCACCGTTTTCGGTTTCGGCCATGCCGAAGTTGGTTTCGGTGTGGTCGTCTTCAACGAAGACGCCGAAGCCGTCGATGTCGAACTTGGCGCTGGCCTCGAGGCCGCCGTCAGTGGTCGTCATCATGGCAACGGTGAAGCCAGCGTAGACTTCCGGCTGGAAGACGACGATGTCGGTTTCACCGGTGACGCCGTCACCGTCGAGATCTGCGCCCACAGCTTCGTCAACACCCAGGGTGAAGGCGACGCCGGTGTAGGCCGAGCCGGAGAAGGTGAAGTTGGCATTGTCGGCAGCGGCGAAGCCGGCGGTGCCCGCCAGGATCGTCGAAGCGAGAAGGATCTTTTTCATTTCGTTTCCCTCGTTTTCTAAAGGTGCACCTCAATCCAGGGGAATCCGAATTGAGTATGCTGTTTCCTCCCTCTTTCCCGGTTTCATTGCAAGCGCTCCTCAAATGCCCCCGATTTTGCGGGCTTGGTTGGTGCAGCTATGCCACAGTAACGGCCGCAGGCCCGGGATTGCGGGCCGATGGGCCCCTATAAAGGATGTGTGGACGGTCGGAACCGCCGGGGGAAAACCGCGGGCGTTTTCGCCGTCGATTCTGCAGGGAATCGCCTGTCGGCGCTCCGTTGCCCGACCGGGGAAAACGCTTGCCCGTGTTCAGGCCCTTGGTTACTTAGGGGAGGTATTTCGACGGGGGGCGTAGGCATGCGCATCGGACAGACCACAACCAGGGTCCTCATGATCGCGGGGCTCGTCGGCCTTGCCGCATGCGGCGGCACGGGGACATTCTTCGGTGGCGGTGCCGAATCCGCGCCGACCAACAACGAACGGCCCCAGCGCGAAAAGGCGCAGCCCGAGCGCGAGACCATCTGGGATCTGTTCGGCGACCGCGACAATCCCAACACCACCGTCGAGGTGAACAAGTACCTCTGGAACGCCGCGCTCGACGTGCTCAACTTCATGCCCGTGGAAGCCGCCGACCCGTTTACCGGCGTGATCGTCTTCGGCTACGGCACGCCCCCGGGCGGCGGCCGCGCCTACAAGGCGACCGTCATCGTGCGTGACCCGGCGCTCGACGCGCGCTCGA
>JAGRMP010000606.1 GCA_020441225.1 Maritimibacter sp.
GAAACATGCTGATCGGCTACGCCCGGATCTCCAAGGCCGACGGAACACAGTCGCTGGACCTTCAACGCGATGCGCTCACTGGTGCCGGAGTTGCCCCCGGACACATCTATGAAGACCAGGCCTCGGGTGCGCGTGAGGATCGCCCAGGTCTGGAGGCCTGCCTGCGGTCGTTGCGGGAAGGCGATGTTCTCGTGGTCTGGAAACTGGACAGGCTCGGGCGCACGCTGACCCACCTGGTCAACACCGTGCGTGACCTGTCCGATCGCGGCATCGGTCTGCGCGTTCTCACCGGTCACGGTGCTGAAATCGACACCACCACTTCAGCGGGTCGAATGATATTCGGCATCTTCGCAACGCTGGCCGAGTTTGAACGCGACCTGATCCGGGAACGCACCATGGCTGGCCTTGCCGCCGCTCGAGCGCGTGGTCGGAAGGGTGGCCGGAAGTTCGCGCTGACCAAGGCTCAGGTCCGCCTGGTCCAGGCTGCCATGGCAAAAAGGGATACTTCGGTTGCCTCCCTCGCCGCCGAGCTTGGCGTCAAACCCGTGACCCTCTATCGCTACGTCGACGCCAACGGAAACCTCAGAGATCACGGCAAGCGAGTTCTATCGGCTTAGCGTAGGATTTAGCACCGTCCGGCAACAGACCCCATATTCTTGGGTATGTCAGCCATTCGACGTCACGGCCTCGAGGTAGGGACGCATCTGGTTCCAGGCACCGTATTCCCGCGCGGCCTCGGCAATCGCTGACGCCGTCGCCTTGCGCTGTTCGATCGCGGCCTTGAGCGCCTCGATGGCGACCGACCGATCGACGAGGCGCTGGTTCCGGAATGCGTCGGCGAGCGTCTTGGGTATCGTGTACATCTTTATCGTCGCCTCGCCCAGCTGGTGCTCCTCGACGCCGCCGGAGAAATAGGGTTCGCGAAACCGGACTGTTCGGACCTTCGGGTATGTGATCTTCGGCTCCCAATCCTTGGCGCCGATGGCGATCCAGACACGGCGCGGCAGTTGATCGGTGAGGTCGTGGAACGCCAGTGCCGATGTGAGGCAGATGACGGCTTTCGGTGCGCGCTTGGCGATTTCGATCAGGCTTTCATGCGTATCGGGGGCGCTGTCGGGCAGGCCGTAAAGCCCCCGGCCAAGCCGGAGGATCTCTCCGGACCGCACCGCGCGAGAGATCGCTGCCGCTGAGACACCGGCATCCTCGAGCTCCCGTGCGCGCGCCGGCGCATGGGTTTTCAGGTGTTCGAGGAGGCGCTGCCTCTGTGTCAGTTCGCGTGGCACTGATAGATAACCTCAGACAATTTCCCATGCCGTCCGAGGTTTTCTAACACTAAGCCCGAGGCCACGCTACCCAGCATCTGGCCGGCATCTTTGGCAAGGAGGTTAGCCGCGATCTGCTTGCCCGGCCGCGCTACAAGGACCTGATCGCAAGCGGGCCCAGATCGCTGCGTACGGGGGCGCCGCATACCTTCGCGACGACCGAGACGTTCCTCGTGATGTTCGATCTGCAGAGCCTGCGGGATTTGCCGGAACTCGACACCGCTCCGACAGTTCCCGCATAAGGGACACACTTGGGCGGAGAACCTCGCGATTTGTCTGGTCTGCTGACGGATTCCCGTATAAAATGAACGCGTTACCGACGTTGATAAAAAACCAAGAAGAAAGAGCAGCTTAACCGTGGCATCCGCCCAGCAACTCATCGGCCTCGTCAAGAGCTACGCGGAAGGAGACGCCGATCGTTTTTACGATCTGGCGATGCAACTCTCTGCGGCCGAAGAGCAGAAGGGGCACACCCGGCTGGCGGAACAGTTGCGACAATGGGCCGAAGCGGGGCAAAGACCACCGGCGAAACGGACCCCTGCGATCACCCCTATCGCAACACCGCGCGGCGATCTGGCAGAGTTCCTTGCCGCGTCCTATCCGACCGAGCGTCTGGTCGATGTCATCTTGCCGGACAGGATCGAGAGCGAACTCGCGCATCTCGTCGTTGAGACGCGCATGCGCGAAAAGCTCGAGGCAAAAGGACTGAAGCCACGACGGCGCGTTCTCCTCTCCGGCCCTCCCGGAACCGGCAAGACCCTGAGTGCGTCAGCACTCGCCGGCGAGCTGCAGTACCCCCTGTTCTCAGTCATGCTGCATGGGCTGATCACGAAGTTCATGGGCGAAACCGCGCAGAAGCTGAAGATGATCTTCGATGCCGTCAAGACGACGCGCGGTATCTATCTCTTCGACGAAATCGACGCTTTGGCCGCGGCACGGGGCGGTGAGAACGACGTCGGCGAGGCCCGGCGGGTTCTGAACTCATTCCTGCAGTTCTTGGATGAGGATACCGGGCCTTCCATCGTCATCGCCACCACAAACCTGCCGGGAATTCTTGACCGCGCGGTGCTGCGCCGCTTCGATCTCGTGTTGCCTTATGTGATGCCCGATGGCCCGGCCATCCGGCAGGCTCTCGAACGCCGCCTGATCGGATTCTCGCTGGCTCGGATGGGTTGGAAGCGGGTGACGGATGCGGCCACGGGCCTCTCGACGGCCGATGTCGTGGCGGCGGCGGAAGATGCCGCCCGACGTGCTGTGCTGAACGACACCGAAAAGATTGCGACACAGGATCTGCTTGATGCCCTCGAACGCCGACGGTCGCTCCAAGAACTAGGGACCGATGACGATGGCACGAGACCTTCGACACTTCCACCTTCGCAATCTCGGACAGCCGCGCCCGTTCCGGGCAAAGGGCGGGGGCGGGCCCAAAAGACCAAGTGATGTCCCCAGTCGTGCCGCGCACGCCCAAGCGCTGCTTCAGTCCATCGATGCGCTGCCGGATATTCCAACTGCTGAGCTTCCCGGCGTCTATCTGGAAGTACGCTCGCGTGTCGACGAACGTCTAAAAAAGGACAGCTTGGACGCCAGCGGCTTGATGCTGCTGCGCATCGAAGATGCTCCAGTTC
>JAGRMP010000607.1 GCA_020441225.1 Maritimibacter sp.
TACGACTGGTACGATGCCGTCTATGAGGATTTCCAGCGGATCGCGGAAATCCTCGGGGTCCGGCTCAAGACCCGGCCTGTTCGTCTCTATGGCGGGGGCATGCGACAGGAACCGTGCATATGGTTCCGGGGCTTCTGGTCGCAAGGGGACGGGGCCTGCTACGAAGGCTTCTGGTCCTATGCGAAGGGCGCGGCTAAACGCATCCGGGACTATGCTCCGCAGGATGGCGACCTGCACCGGATCGCAGATGCGCTTCAATCGATCCAGCGGCGGAACTTCTACCAGCTGCGCGCCGATATTGGCCATCGCGGAAACTATTTCCACGAATACTGCATGGTGATCTCGGTCGAGCGCGACGGCCCGGTCTGGCAGGACATGACGGCCGATGCCGAAGATGCGGTGATCGAGGTGCTGCGCGATCTTGCCCGCTGGCTCTATCGCCAGCTCGAACGGGAATATGACTATCTCTCGTCCGACGAGGCCGTCGACCAAACCATCATCGCGAACGAATACACATTCACCGAGGCCGGTCGCCGCTTCGGTTGATGATTAGGTGTTTTGCTTTATGGATCTGAAAGCGTACGAACGATGGTCGGTAAGTATTTCCGGACCTGCTCCCGATCGCTCTCCTTTTCCTGGTCGGTGAGGTCGCGATAAGGGGTGGCGATCTGCCGTTCCCACTGTGCGGCTAAGTCCGGCGGTATAACCAGAGACCCGTCGGGCCGTTGCTCACACTGGTTGTGCATATACCGCTGCCAGTGCGCCCACCGCTCATGTTCGATATCCGCGAGCTCGTCGATGATGTCGTTGAGCCGTTCCGCAGTTTGTTCTCTGTCCATTGTTAGATCATGCCATTGGCGACCAACCGGCGGTAGTGTTCGCCAAGCGCTGTCAGTGTGCAGGCTTTGCTTTCCATCGCAGCATGCCACATGTGGGGAGCTCCGACCGGAACCACGAGGTTCACCCGGTTATACTTCTGAAGGATGGCGAAAATCACTGTCTTCTCTGAATCAGGGCCGGGAACACCAGCCTTCTCATTACCAGAGCGATGCGGTTCGTAGCTCGGGTCGAGTGGGTACTCGAAACCCGGTTCAGGGAAGAACTCCGCCAGACGACGTAGGTCGCCAAGCTCGAGAGGCGGCTGCACCTTCCGAAGTGACACGAAGGTCTTAACATTTGTCTTGAAGACTGGGCGTTGCGCCCAGGCGCCAAGCGACTGGTCGATATGCGCATAGACACTGCCCGGCGTGACTTCCCCAACTAGGTTGGCCGCGGCACCGCCGAGAGCGTCGACCAGCAACGTCGTGAAGACCCCGGAGCCGTTTTGCTCGTTCGCGTATTGCTCTTCAGTCGATGCCGTTAGGATAGTCATGCCTTCGCTGAGCTCGGTCACGGGAGCAATCGGGTTCTTCCCGACGACGCCACTGTGACAACTGTCGAGGATGATCACCTTGTTTCGAGCGGCTGACTTGTTCGCCCAAGTCATGACGTCCGCTAAGGAAACCCCATCGTCACCGGTCTCGGTGTCTGAGGGGCAGAGGAAGCCGCCGGCCGCTTCTACGTATCCATGTCCAGCAAAGTAGAGCAGAGCGATCTCGCTGTCGCCATTGAAGAGTTCTTGGATGGCACCTCTGAGTTCGGCCCGATTGACTTCTTGGCCGGGGCCAGTCGCAGTCAGGATCCGGGTGTGGAAGTTTCGGGATCCGTCGGCGTCTCGCTCGAGCATGGCGTTCACGCTGTAAGCGTCACTAACGCAGCCGTAGAGTGAGCCGGCTTTGTCGTAATGGTTGATCCCGACAACGAGCGCTTTCCTCATCGTGGAACCTCAGAGGCTATTGATGAAGGCAGCGATGTTTTGCCAAGTCCAAACGTTAGTGTTCACGCCAACAAGGTTGGTGCGGTCGTCCTTGTAGCACCAGAAGCCCCGCAGCGGGACCTTCTCCTCCTTCGCGCAGCTGATCTCCCATTTCTGGCCGGAAGAGGTCAGAGAGCTCTTGCTGACCAGCGCAATCACGCCGTGCGACCGCCTGATCCGAGTCCGGACCCGCGCCTTCCAATCCTCGTCGTAAGGTTCCTTCACCGACATGTCGACATATTCAAAAGGAGAGTCGGTGTGGAGAGACTGGCCCCTGAGCAAATCGCGGCACCGTACATCTTCCATCGCGAATGCCACGAAGATCGTCTTCTTATCGGCCATTGTTCCCCCACTATGACTAGTTTGCCGCCGGTCCTGCCGCGACGTCCGCGAACATCATGAATTGTTACCGCAAATGGGATGAAACAATAGAAGGTTCAAGACCTATAAGGTGTGCTTGAAGAGGGAGAGGCCCGCCGGGACGGGGTGAGTCCGGGCGGTTGAGAGAGCGCTGGCTGGGCTTTCCCGTTCCCGCTCTCCCGAGGTTCCCTCTCATGAAGATGGTTTTCCCCGCGGCCGATCCGGCCGCACCGCTTGCCCCTGCGCCGGCGATCCTTGCCGCCGCCAATCTCCTGCTGCCCCATCTCGAACACGGCCGGCGCATCGATGCGATCATCCTGCGCGCCGCCATGGAAACCGCCTACGGCGCTTCCGACGCCACCGGCGCGTGGGGCTGGAAGGCGGCCTATGACGCATGCGAGGTCGCGACCGTCCTGTTCC
>JAGRMP010000005.1 GCA_020441225.1 Maritimibacter sp.
CCGATGATGCCGGACGACGCCAAGGCGCGGATCCTCAAGCAGCTCGAGGCCGCGGAGGTCTCGGCGGCGATGGTCGAGCGGCTCGAAAGCCGGATGGGGGGCTGAGCCATGGGCATGGTCCGCAAACCCGCGCTCGCCGCGCATGGCATCCTGAGCTACTTCACCCGCCATGCCACCGTGGCCAACCTGCTGCTCGTGGTGCTGATCGCGGTCGGGATCTCGACGCTGCCGCGGATGCGGGCGCAGTTCTTTCCCGACGTGGTGATCGACAACGTGACCGTGAGCGTGCGCTGGGACGGTGCGGGCGCGGAGGATGTCGACACCGGGATCGTCCAGGCGCTGGAACCGGCGCTCCTGGCGGTCGAGGGCGTGACCTCGAGCACCGCGCGCTCGACCGAGGGCCGGGCCCGGATCACGCTCGAGTTCGAGCCCGGCTGGGACATGTCGCGCGCCGCGGCGGATATCGAGGAAGCGGCGAACGGGGTGGGCACGCTGCCCGACGACGCCGAGGACCCGGACGTGACCCGTGGCGCCTGGCGCGACCCGGTCACCGACGTGGTGATCTCGGGACCCGTCGGCGTCGACCAGCTGGCGCGGTTCGCCGACGAGATGGTGGCGCGGCTGTTCACCGAGGGGGTGACGCGCACCTCGATCCGGGGCGTTGCCGCGCCGCAGACGGTGGTCGAGGTGACCTCGGCCTCGCTGATCCTGAACGATGTCACCATGAGCGACATCGCCGACGCCATCGCCGAGGAGGCCGCGACGGCGCCTGCGGGCAACGTCGCCTCGGGCGCGGCGCGCGTGCGCACCGGGGTCGCCAAGCGCACGAAGGACGACATCCTGTCGATCGTGCTGCGGTCGAACCCGGACGGGTCGAAACTGACTATCGGCGATGTCGCCGAGGTCTATGTCGAGGGGATCGACCGCAACACCGCCTATTTCGTCGGCGACGACCGCGCGGTGTCGATCAACGTGAGCCGCTCGGCGCAGGGCGATGCGGTGCGGATGCAGGGGATCGTCGAGGACGTGGCCGACGAGATGCTGCGGACCCTGCCCGAAGGGGTGGAAATCGAGCTCGTGCGCACCAGGGCCGAGCTCATCACCGGGCGGCTCGATCTGCTCCTGGAGAACGGCGCAATGGGGCTCGGGCTGGTGGTGATGCTGCTGTTCCTGTTTCTCAACGCGCGCACCGCCTTCTGGGTGGCGGTGGGCATCCCGGTCTCGATGCTGACGGCGATCTCGGTGATGTATGCCTTCGGGCTCACGTTCAACATGATCTCGCTGTTCGCGCTGATCATCACGCTGGGGATCGTGGTGGACGACGCCATCGTCGTGGGGGAACACGCCGACTTCCGCGCCCGGCACAGGGGCGAGGATGCGGTCACCGCCTCTGAAAACGCCGCGCGGCGGATGTTTCCGCCGGTCTTTTCGGCGACGCTGACGACCGTGATCGCTTTTTTCGCGCTCACCGCCATCGGCGGGCGGTTCGGCGACATGATCGCCGACATCCCCTTCACCGTGATCGCGGTGTTGTTGGCCTCGCTGATGGAATGCTTTCTCATCCTGCCCAACCACATGGCCCATGCGATCACCCATTCGAAGGAGCACCATTGGTACGACTGGCCCTCGCGGCAGGTGAACAAGGGCTTTCGGTTCGTCCGCGAAAAGGTCTTTCGCCCCTTCATCCGCTTCGTCATCCGGGCGCGCTACCCCGTGCTGGCGGGGGCGGTGCTGGTGCTGGCGACCCAGGTCGCGCTGTTCACCCGGGGCGACGTGACCTTCCGGTTTTTCAACGCGCCGGAGCAATCGGACGTGACGGTCAATTTCTCGATGGCCCCGGGCGCGAGCCGCGAGGACACGGTCGAGATGCTGCAGATGCTGCAGACCGCCGTGGTCGAGTACGGCGCGGAGCTTGCGGCGGAACATGGCAACGATCCGGTCACCCATGTGCTGGGCCAGGTCGGCGGCGGCGCCGGGCGCGGGCTGGCCTCGGCCGAGGACAAGGATGCCGATCTGCTGGGCGCGGTTTCGATTTCGCTGATCGACGCCGATCTGCGGCCCTATTCCTCCTTCACCTTCGTGAGCGATCTGCAGGACCGGGTACCGCGCCATCCGCTGCTCGAAGAGCTGAGCGCGCGCGGCGGGCGGTTCGGCCCGGGCGGCGATGCTCTGGACGTGGAGCTGACCGGCGCCGATGCGGAGGTGCTCAAGGAAGCAGCGGAAGCGCTCAAGACCGCGGTGGCGCAATACCCCGAGGTTTCGGCGGTGGAAGACAGCCTGGCCTACGACAAGGTCGAGCTGGTGCTGGAGCTCACGCCCCAGGGCAAGGCGCTCGGGTTTTCCATCGACGCGGTGGGGCGCGAGCTGCGCAACCGGCTGAACGGGATCGAGGCGGCCACCTACCCGGTCGGCATGCGCTCGGCCTCGATCACGGTGCAGCTGCCCGAAGCGGAGCTGACGGCGGATTTCCTCGACACCACCCGGATGCGTACCGCCTCGGGGGCCTATGTGCCGCTCGCCGACCTTGTGACGGTCACGTCGAAGACCGGTTTCTCGACCGTCAACCGCGAGAACGGTCTGCGCGTGGTCGAGGTGACCGGCGATATCGACGAGACCGATGCCGACCGTGCCACCGAGATCACCCGCGCCATCGAGGACGACATCCTGCCGAAACTCGCGGAGGATTACGGGATCGAATTCCGGATCGCCGGGCTGTCGGAGCAGCAGGACGAGTTCATGGGCGACGCGCAGTTCGGGCTGATCATGGCCCTGATCGGCATCTTCATCACGCTGGCGTGGATCTTTTCGAGCTGGACCCGGCCGCTGGTGGTGATGGCGATCATCCCCTTCGGCCTCGTCGGCGCGATCTGGGGGCATTATGTCTGGGACATGCCGATGAGCATGTTCTCGATTGTCGGGCTGATCGGGATGGTGGGGATCATCATCAACGACAGTATCGTGCTGGTCTCGACCATCGACGAATACGCCAAGGACCGGGGCTTTATCCCCTCCATCGTCGATGCGGTGGCCGACCGGCTCAGGCCGGTGTTCCTGACCACCGCGACGACGGTGCTGGGGCTCGCGCCGCTGCTCTACGAAAGCTCGAGCCAGGCGCAGTTTCTCAAGCCCACGGTGATCACGCTGGTCTACGGGCTCGGCTTCGGTTTCGTGCTGGTGCTCCTGGTGGTGCCGGCGCTGGTCGCGGTGCAGGAAGACCTCGCGCGGCAGCTGAGGGCGCTGCGCCGGGTCGGGCGGATGCGCCACAAGGGCGCCTGGGGCGCGGCGCTGGGCACCGGCTTTGCGGCAGTGCTGCTGGTCGCGTTCTTCGCCGCCACGCTCGGCTGGGTCGCGGTGACGGGCAGCCTGCCGCTAGGCCTGCTGCCCGGGGCGGGGGCGGCGCTGGCGACGGGCGTGTTCATCGCCGGGGCGGCGGTGATCGTGCTGGGGGTGTGGATTGCCGCCTCGCTCGGGCACTGGCTCTGGATGCGGCGGCGGGCGTGACCGGCGTTAGTAAGGAAAGCTATCGTCGAAAATGATCGGCGGGCCGTGGTAATCCGCTTCCACTTCAACCTGCATGAATTCGAAGAACCAGTACACCCGAACGGTCACCCCCAAAGCATCGTGCCGCAGGGCGATGCCGTCCGATGCCGCGCTTTTTGACCGCGGATCGGTTGCAGGCACCCAGCCCTGGTCCGCCGTCAATCGCGCGCCAACCCAGGCTGCAAGGGCCGCCGGATCTGGCCGCTTGTCGAGTGTCGGGAACCGCATCGTCTGACATTGAAACACATCCGGCCAGTTGAACACCGTGACCCGCACGGGTGGGTCGTCGCGCGCGGCGTAGAGCCTCGGGTCGCGCCCCTCGTCGTGGTCGGTCCGGGTCGGGACGGCCGGGGCGAACACGGCGGGGTCTCGGGTGAGGTAGAAGCCGAGGCAGGCGTCGGCGGCCCAGATCACCGGGTCGTCGGTCGGCCAGGGCGTCCAGGCACCGGGGCGCGGCGCCGGGTCGGTCAAGCTTTCGCCTTCGGTCCACGCACCTGCGTCGGGTTCGGGGAGGGTGAAGGCGGTGCCGCTGTCCTGTGCGCGCGGCGGTCCCGGCGAGATCAGGGCGACGGCGAGAACCGCGTGTAAAATCCGCGCTGAAACCACTTGCACCCCCGACCAAACCGGCCGCCAAACCGGCCCCTACGGGATCAGTTTACGGTGCTGCATCCCTGGATGTCGACCCCGCGCCCCTCTGCCAGCACGGCGCGCCGCAGCTCCGCCGGGTCGAGCGCGAAGGGTTTCGCGTCGGCCGGAACGAGGTCGGCCTCGGCGATCAGGATATTGCCCTCGCGTTCCACCATCGCCTCGGAGAGCCAGATCGACCGGGCGGCGGGTTCGACCACCGGGTATTCGTTCGCGCCGAGGCTGGGCATGTCGGTCCGCGCGGTCACTGCCCCCGCGGCTTCGCCCGAAGTGTCGGGGCGGCCGCGGTCGGATCTTCCGGCCAGGGATGTTTCGGGTAGCGCCCGCGCATGTCCTTGCGCACATCGGCATAGGACGTCTGCCAGAAGGCCGGCAGATCGGTGGTGGTCTGCACCGGCCGGCCGGCGGGGCTGAGCAGGGTCACGCGCAGGGGCGTGCGCCCCACCGTCGGATGCCGGGTCACGCCGAACATTTCCTGCAGACGGACGGCGATCTCTGGCACCTCGGCGCCGTAGTCGATCGGCACCTTGCGCCCCATCGGCGTGGTGAACCCCGCCGGCGCCGCCCGGTCGAGCGTCTGCATCTGGCCCCAGTCCAGCCGGGCGCGCAGTGCGTCGAGGATGTCGAACCGTTTCCAGTCGGCAGTGCTGCGGACCCCGGTGAGATGCGGCAGGAGCCAGTCTTCGAGCGTTTCCATCAGCGCGGGCTCGGTCATCTCGGGCAGTGCCTCGCCGCCCGCGCGCACCAGTTCTACCCGCGCCATGAACCGGCGCGCCGCATCGGACGGAAGCAGGCCGAGCTGACGCACGCCGTCGAGCATGGCGCGCGCGACCGCCCCCGCGTCGGCGTCGCGCCAGACCCGGTCGTCGAGCACCAGCGCGCCGAAGCGCTCCTGTTCGCGGGCGACCACGCGGCCCTCGCGCTTCGACCAGTCGCAGCTCTTCACCCAGCCGATGTCGCCCGCGAACAGCGCCCGCAGCTCCGCCTCGGAGATCGCCGTCGCGCCCCGGACCTTACCCTCGCGCGGGTCGCCATCGGTGTCGGTGACCACGATCAGCCGTTGCCCGGCCAGCGGATCGGCCTCGTCCAGCACCGCGCCCTTGCCGCCCGACAGCACGTAGCGCGGCGCGTCGCCCTTGCGCCTCAGCCCGACCCGGTCGGGATAGGCGAGCGCCGCCATCTGCGCGGGCGTATACCCCGCCCCGTCGCCTGCGAGCCGGGCTAGGCGCTTCGTCTCGGCCCGGATCCGCTCGATCACGGCGCGGTTCGGTTCCACGCCGCGATCACGGCGAAACCGGCCCGGATCGGCAATGGCGTCGAGCCGCAGCCCGAGCTCGACCGGCCCGCCGCGCGGCAGCGGATCGCGCTCTTCGAGAAGAGCGGCGAGGGGGGCCGCCGAGGGCCCGGCCTCGATAAGCATATGCCCGAGCCGGGGGTGCAGTGGCAGCCGGGCGAGGCGCGTGCCATGGGCGGTGATCCGGCCCGACCCGTCGAGCGCGCCGAGCCCCGCGAGCAGGGTACGCGCCTCGCCGAGCACGCCGGGGTTGGGCGGCGTGAGAAAGGCGAGCCCCTCGCCGTCGCCCGCCCCCCAGAGCGCCAGCTCCAGCGCGAGCGGGGCAAGATCGGCCACCTCGATCTCGGCGGGCGGAAAGGCGGCGAGCGCCCCTTCCTCGCCCTTCGTCCACATCCGGTAGCAGGTGCCCGGCGCGACCCGGCCGGCCCGGCCCCGCCGCTGGTCGGCCTCGGCGCGGCTGACCCGTTCGGTCACCAGCCGCGACATGCCGGTGCCGGGATCGACCCGCGCGCGGCGCGCCCGCCCGGCATCGACCACCACGCGGACGTCTTCGATGGTGAGCGAGGTCTCGGCGATGGCGGTCGCGAGCACCACCTTGCGCGGGCCCTCCGAGGGCCGGATCGCGGCGCGCTGGCCCGCGAGCTCCATCGCGCCGAAGAGCGGGCGCAACACGCAGTGCGGCAGCCGCCCGGACAGGAGCGCCTCGACCCGCCGGATCTCGCCCTCGCCGGGC
>JAGRMP010000608.1:0-1504 GCA_020441225.1 Maritimibacter sp.
CAGCCCCCGGGGCCGGTCGCCCGCGGCAGCGGGCGAAACCCCTCACCGGTTGGCGTCGATCCAGCGCGACATCAGGCCGGCGTCGCGGAAACATTCGTCCGGGATCGCACGGCGCTTGATGCGGGCGATTTTCTCGGCATAGGCCACCTGTTTCGAGGTCGCGCCGGGCGCGCGGGGGCCGCCCGCCTTGTGGGCGTCGATCCAGCGCGACAGCGCGCGTCGATCTTCGAGCTCGGCGCGGGGAATGCGCGCATCCATCCGCCGGGCCAGCGCGCGGGCAAAGTCGAGCTGTTTCTGGGTCGGCGGCAGCGTGAGGGTCTCGTACATGAGCGTTCTCCGTCGAATGGAGAACAAAGATAGAACACGATGCCCATTGTGTCCAGTAACGCTCCCGCGAACGTGAAGGGGTGACCGAAGCGGCGCGGGTGTGAGCACTGCCGCGGGGGCCTCGGGGGCGGGCGCCACAGCCGCGCGGCCCGCCAGGGGGCGGGGTCCACGTGGGATCAGCGCGGCGCGCGACGGCCCTCCGGCGCCTCAGCGCGGCTTTTCGAGCTGCCAGTCGAGGTTGGTTTTCACCATCGGCCATTCATGGGCGAGGATCGAGTAGACACAGGTGTCGCGCAGGGACCCGTCCGCCATCACCATATGGCTGCGCAACACGCCGTCGAGCTTCGCTCCCAGCCGCTCGATGGCGCGGCGGCTCTGGGTATTGGCGAAATGGGTGCGGAACTCGACCGCGATACAGTCGAGCGCCTCGAACGCATGGCCGAGCAACAACCGCTTCGCCTCGGTGTTGAGCGGCCCGCGCTGGACGGCGCGCGCGATCCAGGTCGAGCCGATCTCGACCCGCCGGTTCGCCGCGTCGATGTTCATGTAGGTGGTCATGCCCACCGGTTTTCCGTCCGGTGTGAGCAATGTGAAGGGCAGCATCGTGGCCTTCGCCTGCAGCCCCAGCCGGCGGTCGATCTCTGCCGCCATGCCCTCGGGCGTGGGCACGGCGGTGTACCACAGCCGGTGCAGCTCGCCCGCCGCGCTCGCTTCGGCCAAGTCGCCTGCATGGTCCTGCGAGAGCGGGGCGAGCACCACGTGCCGCCCCGTCAGGGTTACCTCAGCCGGCCACATCTCAGCCGAAGACCGTCGTCAGCGAGCGGTCGACCGTATCGGTGATCTGGTCGATATCATCCGCCGTCGCGATCAGCGCGGGCGCGAAGCACAGCACATTGTTGGTGCCGGGCACCGAGCGGTTCATCGCGCCGATGATCGCGCCCTGTTTGGCGCATTCGGCGACCACGGCCGCGACCTCCTTCTCGCTCACCGGCTCCTTGGTGCCGCGGTCGGCGACCAGTTCGGCGCCGAGGAACAGCCCCTTGCCGCGCACGTCGCCCACCACCTTGTGCTTGTCCATCACCGCTTCGAGATTGGCGAGCGCGCGGGCGCCCATCGCCGTGGTGTTCTCGAGCAGCCCTTCGTCCTCGATGATCCGCATGTTCTCGATCGCCGCGGC
>JAGRMP010000608.1:1601-2082 GCA_020441225.1 Maritimibacter sp.
TCGGTCGTCACCATCACCCCGATGGCGGCGTAGCCGCTGGCCACGCCCTTCGCCAGCGTCACGAAATCGGGCTTGATGCCGTAATGCTCGTAGCCGAACCAGGTGCCGGTCCGGCCCATGCCGCAGACCACCTCGTCGATGTGTAGGAGGATGTCGTATTTCCGGCAGATCTCCTGCACCCGCGGCCAGTAGCCTTCGGGCGGCACGATCACGCCGCCGCCGGCGGTGACCGGCTCCAGGCAGAGCGCGCCCACGGTGTCGGGGCCCTCGTGCAGGATCACCTCCTCGATCGCCTCCGCCGCCCGCGCGGCGTATTCCTCGCCCGAGAGGTCCCACTGGGCGCGGTATTCGAGGCAATGGGGCACCCGCACGAAGCCCTCGGGGAAGGGCCCGTATTGCATGTTGCGCTCGTTCTGGCCGCCCGCCGCCATCGTGCCGATGGTGCCGCCGTGGTAATCGCGGTCGCGGTAGAGGATCTTGT
>JAGRMP010000609.1 GCA_020441225.1 Maritimibacter sp.
GCTGCCCCTGGGACATCGAGCAGGATTTCGCGAGCATCGCCCCCTACACCATCGAGGAGGCCCACGAGGTCGCCGATGCCATCGACCGCCAGGCCTGGGACGCGCTGGAGGGCGAGCTGGGCGATCTGCTGCTGCAGACCGTCTATCACACCCAGATGGGCGCGGAGGCCGGCCATTTCACGTTTCAGTCGGTGGTGCGGGCCATCTCGGACAAGATGGTGGCCCGGCATCCGCATGTCTTCGGCGACGCCTCGCGCGACAAGTCCGCCGCGCAGCAGACGGCGGACTGGGAGGCGATCAAGGCGCAAGAACGTGCCGGCCAGGCGCAGCGCGGCGCGCTCGACGGGGTGGCGATGGGCCTTCCCGCGCTGCTGCGCGCCTGCAAGCTGCAACAGCGCGCCGCCCGCGTCGGCTTCGACTGGCCCTCGGCGGATGAGGTGATCGCCAAGATCGCCGAGGAAGCCGCCGAACTGGCCGAGGCGCGCGGCACCCAGGGCCCTGAGCGCATCGAGGAAGAATATGGCGATCTGCTGTTCGTGATGGCCAATCTCGCCCGGCATCTGGGGATCGAGCCGGAATCGGCCCTGCGCCGGGCCAACGCCAAATTCACCCGCCGCTTCGAGGCGGTCGAGGCGCGCCTGGCGGCCCGCGGCAAGACCCCGGTGCAGAGCGATCTGGCCGAGATGGATGCGCTCTGGGAGGCGGTCAAGACCGCCGAGCGCGAGGGGTAGAACGCCCTCAGATCGCGCCGAGCCCTGTTGAAACGCTGCCAACCGATCCATTGTTCTCGGTCTGTCTGACAGTCAATTGCCGGTATCAATCCTGAACTTTGCAATGCTATTCTGGGTCCGAAACTTGGCGAAGAACAACCTCAGGATGAATACGACAATTGAGAGCGCGCGCACCGCCGCGAGAATCGACGAATTGCGACGCCGTGCGTTGGCGCAGATCATTTCGCCCAGCGATAGCTACAAGGGTCGCGCCGTGCTGATCGAGCTGGGTGAACTGGACAGCGCGCCGGGGGTGCAGACGGCACCGGAACTTCTCGAGGCGACGATCCTTGCATTCATCGCGCGCGGCAGGCGTGCGCGGCGGATTCAAAAGCAGCTCTATCGCCTGTTTCGCGCGCGCGTCGCCGCGGGAGAGCTCGGGAAGTACGAACAATTCGTGCAGGTTCTGCAATACGCGATTCACGACCCGTCGCAACTGGAAGGGCTGTATTTTCACTCTGCCTTCGCGACCTTGGATCAACAGGCGATCTGGACCGATATCGCATCGGTGGTGCAACGTTTGGAGTTGGTGGGAAAAGACGTTTTTCTCAATTCCGGCACGCTCTTGGGCGTCGTGCGCGACAAGGAATTGATCGCTCATGATGATGATGTCGACCTGGCGATCCGTTTGGACGCTTCTTCGGCCGAGCAGGCCGTCGCTCAGTGGAAAAAGACCCGCGAGAAATTGCAGGAGGCCGGAATCGTGCCTGAGCGCAATCCCAAGAACCCCGGAACGATGCAAATCAAATCCGCCGGCGTTTACAACATCGACCTCTTTCCAGCCTGGGTGTCCGAGGGCAGGGTCTATGTCTATCCGCATACCTGTGGCGATCTGAGCGAAGACCAGGTCTTTCCGCTTGTCATCTGCGAGACGACTGGCCTTAAGATCCCGAAAGACGCAGAAGCCATGTTGACGGTGAACTATGGTGACGGCTGGCGGCAGCCCGATCCCGGATACCAATTCAACTGGTCCCGGGCAAATCGCAGGTTTGCCGCCTTCAAACAGGGGTTGACCGCGGCAGCGTGATGGCTGTCTCCGGAATCGGATCTGTGGCGTCCGTTCGTCGCGGCACTCCTTCTGCTGCCAGCGCCCGCCCCGGCCGGTTTCCGCGCGATCGGAGCATGCGGGCGGAAACGCGCATTGCCCCCATGGCCCCCTCGTCTTATGACCAGCGCAAGGCCGTCCTGCAAGCGGCGCGAGAACAGGCCG
>JAGRMP010000610.1 GCA_020441225.1 Maritimibacter sp.
CGCGCGGCGGTGCTGCGCAAGTGGTACGATCTCATGGTGGCGAATGCCGATGACCTCGGCACCATCCTGACCGCGGAGCAGGGCAAGCCGCAGCCCGAGGGCAAGGGCGAAGTGCTCTACGGCGCTTCGTTCATCGAATGGTTCGGGGAGGAGGCCAAGCGCGCCTACGGGGAAACCATCCCCGGCCACCAGCGCGACAAGCGGATCACCGTCATCAGCCAGCCGATCGGTGTGGCCGCCTCGATCACGCCCTGGAACTTCCCCAACGCGATGATCGCGCGCAAGGTGGCGCCGGCGCTGGCGGCGGGCTGCGCCATGGTCTCGCGCCCGGCCTCCGAGACGCCTCTTTCGGCGCTCGCGATGGCGGTGCTCGCCGAGCGCGCCGGTGTGCCGGCGGGCGTTTTCTCGGTGGTGCCGTCGAAGCGCGCCTCCGACATCGGCAAGGAGTTCACCGAGAACCCGAAGGTGCGCAAACTCACCTTCACCGGGTCCACTGAGGTCGGTCGCATCCTGTTGCGCCAGGCCGCCGACCAGATCCTCAAATGCTCGATGGAGCTTGGGGGCAACGCGCCGTTCATCGTTTTCGACGACGCCGACCTCGATGCCGCGGTCGAAGGGGCGATGATCTCGAAATACCGCAACAACGGTCAGACCTGCGTCTGTGCCAACCGGATCTATGTCCAGGCCGGGGTCTACGATGCTTTCGCCGAGAAGCTGCAGGCCGCCGTCGAGGCGATGGCCGTCGGCGACGGGCTTGAAGCCGGGAGCCAGCTTGGACCGCTGATCAACGACGACGCCGTGAGCAAGGTCGAAGAGCATATCGCCGATGCCGTGGCGAAGGGGGGCAAGGTCCTGACCGGGGGCGCCCGCCACGCGCTGGGCGGCACGTTCTTTCAGCCGACCATCGTCACCGGCGCGACCCGCGAGATGACCGTGTCCGGCGAGGAGACATTCGGCCCCCTTGCGCCCTTGTTCAAATTCGAAACCGACGACGAGGTGATCGAGCTGGCGAATGACACGATCTTTGGCCTCGCCGCCTATTTCTTTGCCCGCGACCTCAGCCGGGTCACCAAGGTACAGGAGGCGCTCGAATACGGCATGGTCGGCGTCAATACCGGGCTTATCTCGACCGAGGTGGCGCCCTTCGGCGGCGTCAAGCAATCGGGGCTCGGGCGCGAAGGCAGCCGTCACGGCATGGCCGAATTCATGGAGATGAAATACATCTGCACATCGGTCAACACCGACTGATCCACGCCCCGGCCGCCGGGTCGTCCCGGCGCCCGGCCTGCAGCGGACCGGATGCGGGCCGGGTACGGGCCGGGATCCGGGTCCGGGACGCGACCGGGTCTGTTTTTCTCGATTGTTTAGTATTAAACAAAAGTGGCAGCGCCAGGTGGGAGGACGAACATGAGCGACGCGAAACAGGATGCGCAGCGCCAGGCGGCGCTCGATTATCATGAGTTTCCGCGGCCCGGGAAGCTCGAGATCCGGGCCACCAAACCGCTGGCGAACGGCCGCGATCTGTCGCGGGCCTATTCGCCCGGGGTCGCCGAGGCCTGCCTCGACATCCAGGCCAATCCGGCGAGCGCGGCGCGTTTCACCGCCCGCGCCAACCTGGTCGGCGTCGTCACCAACGGCACCGCGGTCCTGGGCCTCGGCAATATCGGCGCCCTGGCATCCAAGCCGGTGATGGAAGGCAAG
>JAGRMP010000611.1 GCA_020441225.1 Maritimibacter sp.
TGCTCGTCACCACGCCGATCGCGCTCGGCCTGTGGCACGATGCGCTTGCCGGGTTCCTGTACAATCCGTTCGGAGCCTGGTGATGGCCGACGGTCAGGACGAAGACAAGCAACACGAACCAACCCAGAAGAAGCTCGACGATGCGCGCCGAAAAGGCGAGGTGCCGCGTTCGGCCGATGTCGGGACCGCCGCTGCCTATGGCGGGTTTCTCGCGGTGGCGACGATCTTCGGCGCCGGTCTCCTGCGCAGCCTGGGCGATGTGCTGTCCAGCCTGCTCGAAGGCGCCGGGACGCTGTCGGACGACGTATTTTCCGGCGGCGGCCAGGTGTTTGCGGGTTCTCTGCTCATCGAAGTCGGGGGGCGGGTCGCGCCTTGGATGCTGGTCCCCGCGGTGCTTGTGCTCGGGCTGAACATCGCGCTCAGGAGTTTCACCGTCGCGCCGGAGAAACTGCAGCCGAAGCTGAACCGGATCAACCCGATCTCCAACGCGAAGAACAAGTTCGGCCGCTCCGGGCTGTTCGAGTTCGCCAAGAGCTTTTCCAAGCTCATCATCTACTCGGCGATCCTGGGGTTTTTCCTCTGGTCGGTCCTTCCGGAGGTGCTCGACACCATCGCGCTCACCCCGGCGATGGCCACGGTGATGCTGCTCAGGCTCGGGGTACGGTTCTTCTCCCTTGTCCTCCTGGTCGCGATCGTGATCGGCGGCGTGGACTACCTGTGGCAATACGCCGAGCACATGCGCAAGAACCGGATGTCGCGCAAGGAGCTGATGGACGAGGCGAAGGCCAGCGAGGGCGATCCGCATGTCAAGCAGCAGCGTCGCCAGAAGGGCTACGAGATCGCCATGAACCAGATGCTGGCGGATGTGCCCAAGGCCGACGTGGTCGTTGTGAACCCGACCCATTACGCCGTGGCGCTCAAGTGGAGCCGTCTTCCGGGCGAGGCGCCGGTCTGTGTGGCCAAGGGGGTCGACGAGATCGCGGCACAGATCCGCGAGGTCGCCATGGAAGCGGGCGTGCCGATCCACCGCGATCCGCCGACCGCGCGTGCGATCCATGCGACGGTCAGGATCGGCGAAGAGATCCGGCCCGAACATTACCAGGCGATCGCCGCCGCAATCCGGTTCGCCGAGAAGATGCGCGCGCGAATGCGGGCGCAACAGGGGCGCGGCTGGAAATGAGGGGAGGCATCGCTGCATGACCGACGGATTGCGCCCGCTTCAGGAGCTCACCGGGATCCTGCTCGACGCGGAGCTTGCGAAGTTGCAACAGCTCACCGAGGAGACCCGTTCGAAACAGGCGGCGCTCGAAACGCTTGGGCGCGCGCTCAGGGTTCGGGCTAGCCAGGTGAAACAGGACGGTGTCGGGGAAGACCTCGCGTTCTGTACCGGACAGGATGCCCGGTGGCAGGCCTGGACGGCGGCGCAACAGGGACGGTTGAGGCGGGAGGCGGCGGAAAGCGCCGCGCGCCGGGAAGCCCAGCTCAAGAAGGCGCAGTTCGCCTTCGGGCGGGTCGAAGCGCTCGATGGGATCCGGCGGTTCGAAGCGGAAGAGCGTGCGCAGCGCGTGGCCCGCCGCTTGCATGCGGATCCGGGCGGGGACGACCCGGCGGGATGACGCACGCGGGTTCGTAGCCAACTGCCCCATACGGCACCGGCGGCGCTTTCCGGTGCTGCGAGAGCCGGGCCGGCAACACGGTTGCGCCGGTCCCGGGCGGTGTCGAATCGGCCGAAAATCCGGCCCGCGTGCGGCACACCCCCGCGCGGTCGTCCGTGCCCCCGTCTGTGCTCCCGCCCCGGCGCCGTTTTCGTTGCGCAGGGACATCGGCCCCTGTGCTGCGGCAGCATTCCGGCATTTTGGCAGCGTTGCGGAGCCCTTCGGGTCCGGCGCGGACGAGACCCATGCCCCGGTCCGCACCGCCGGTCGCGGGCGGTCAGAGATCCTGACGCGCGATGTCGGTGATCAGGATGTCGCGCACATTGTTGCCGAGCTCGTGCCGGGCGGTTTCAAGCAGGGCGGTGCGCAGGGTGTCCATGTTGGAGCCGGTGGTGAAAGCGCCGTCGAACCCGCCGGTATTGGCGTGGTCGAACAGGACCTGCAGGAACCGGTCGCGAAGCTTCGGCTCGCGTTGATAGATGGCTTCCGAGCCGCCGGACGGCACCTCGAAGCTGATCGACATCACCACCAGTGCGGCGATGTCCTTGTCCCGCACGATCGGAACGACGAACTGGTTGTTCATCTTGACGAAATCCGTCGTCGCGGTTTCCTCTTCGCCGTGTCCGGCGGCCGCATTGTCATGCCCGGCGGTCGGGTCCTGCTCGGCGAGCGCGGCGCAGTCGCAGGGGCAGGTTCCGTCGGCGGACATCTCCAGGTGCAGATCCGGTTCGGGCGCCGGACGCAGGGCAAGCCCCGCGCCGACACCGCCGCCGAGCCCGACGAGCGCGAGGAGGATGGGAAGGAGCTTGCCGAGCATGGTCGTTGTCCTCAGAACGGCAGGATGGTGTCCGCGATCTGCTGGCCGTAGCGCGGCTGCTGCATATCGGTGATCTGGCCGCGTCCGCCGTAGGAGATCCGCGCCGAGGCGATCTTGTCATAGGCGATCTCGTTCAGGCGCGAGATGTCTTCGGGCCGCACGAAGCCGGTGACGAGAAGCTCGCGCAATTCGTAGTTCACGCGCACTTCCTGGCTGCCCTGGATCTGCAGAACGCCGTTGGGCAATTGGCCAATCACCGTGGCTGCGACGCGCAGGGTGAGCTTTTCGTTGCGCCGGGTCGAGCCGTCGCCGCCGGATTCGCTGCTGGAGCTGGTCGACACGCCGGGCGCAAGGTCGACCTTGGCGAAGGGGCCGAGCTGGGGGATGCCGAGGAGCGCGCCGACCGACATCGATTCCGAGCCGTTGCGGCCGCGCGAGGAGCTGGCCGAAACCTCGGCCTTTTCGTCGATCTCGATGACCACGGTCAGGATGTCGCCGGCCTGTTGCGCCCGGCGGTCTCCGAGCAGAGACGAGCGCCCGGCGGTCCAGAGCGAGGCGCCGTCGGAAGACCGGCGCGCGGCGATGTCGTTGGGCATAGGCGTCGAAGACATGGCCATGGCTTCGCGGCTGCCGTCGATCCCGGTCATCGCTGGGGCGCGGCCGATGTTCTCAAGCCGGTCGCCACAGCCGCCAAGGGCAAGGGCGGCCGCAAGCAGGGCGGCCAGGGGGAAAACGCGTGCGATCATAGGATCCTCTCAATTCGCAAGAAACGTGGTTGTGGCGGAGCCGACGGCGATGGTGCCGTCGGCGCGGATACGGCCGGAGACGGTCTGGCGCGACGCCAGGTTCATCACCCGGATGGTTTCGCCGATGCCGGCACGGTCGAGCGCGCGGCCTTCGGCCTGAATCACCAGGCTGCCGGTCTGGTAGATCAGCGGCACGATCTGGTTGCGTTCGACCAGCGCCGGCGGGCCGACCTCGCCCGAGCGCACCGGCCGCTCGGCATAGAGCGCGACCCGGGTCTCGAGGCCGATGACCTCGTCGAGCGCGGTGTAGGCGCCGGGGATCGTGGCTTCGGACAGGGTCACGTCCTGGGCGGAAATGACCGTCTGGGCGCGCAGCGTGCGGGCGGCGATGACGGATTGCGCCTGTGCGGGCGCCGCGGAGACGAGGAGGAACAGCAGGAAAAGGGATTTCATCAGCGCACCTGCGTCGTGGCGGCGAGCATCTGGTCGGCGGCGCTGATCACCTTGGAATTGAGCTCGTAGCCGCGCTGGGCCTCGATCAGCTCGGTGATTTCCCGCACCGCGTCGACCGAGCTCTGTTCCTTGTAGCCCTGGCGCAGGGTGCCGGTGCCGTTTTCGCCCGGCACGTCGATCGTGGGCGCGCCCGAGGCCTCGGTTTCGAGGAAGGTGTTGGAGCCGATCGCTTCCAGCCCCTGCTCGTTGACGAAGGTGGCGAGGGTGAACTGGCCGAGCAGCTGCGCTTCAACCTCGTCGTTGAAATAGGCGTAGACCTCGCCGTCACTATTGATCGACAGGGCGCGGACATCGGCGGGGATGGTGATCTCGGGCACCACCGGGTTGCCCTCGGAGGTGACGATCAGCCCCTCGCCGTTGCGCTTGAGCCCGCCGTCGCGGGTGTAGCCCGAGGCGCCGGAGGGGAGCGTGACTTCGAGATAGCCCTTGCCCTCGATGGCGAGGTCGAGCTCGCCGCCGGTCTGGGCGAGCGAGCCCTGGGCGATCTGCATGGTGACCGCGGAGGGCCGCACGCCGAGCCCGAGCTGGACCCCGGTGGGCAGCACCGTGCCGTCGGTCGCGTTGATCGTGCCGGGCCGGGTCATCTGCTGGTAATGCAGATCGGCAAATTCGGCGCGGCGGGCGTTGTAGCCAGTGGTCGACATGTTGGCGAGGTTCTGCGAGATCGTCTCGACCCGCATCTGCTGGGCGAGCATGCCGGTCGCCGCGATTTTCAGTGCACGCATGGTCTGTCCTTTCCTGCCTAGCGGCCGAGCGCCTGGATGACGTCGCGCACGCGCTTGTCTTCGCTTTCCAGGAAGGCCTGGCCCTGGTCGTAGGCGCGCTGGATCTCGATCATCCGGGCAATCTCGCCGATTGGATCGACGTTGGAGCTCTCGAGGTAGCCCTGCATGATGCGGCCGCCCTCGATCACCGGTTCGGTGCCGTTTGGGGCCGCGAAACGCACGCCGTCGCGATGCTGCAGGTCGTTGGGGTCGGCCGGCGCCCAAAGCCCGATCTGGGTGAGCGGCCGGCCGTCGGCCGACATCGTGCCGTCGGCGGCGATCGAGATCGAGCCGGCGTCGGCGGGCACGAAGACCGGGGCGCCACCGGCGTCGAGCAGCCGGTAGCCGTCGGGGGTGACCATGTCGCCGGTGGGAGACGGCGTGAAATTGCCCGCCCGGGTGAGCAGCGGCCCCTCGGGCCCTTCAACCATGAAGAACCCGTCGCCCTCGATGGCGAGGTCGAAACTGCCGCCGGTAAAGGTGACCGGCGCCTGGTCCATCCGTGTGTCGCGGACCTGGGCGGTGGCCATCGACAGCGAGGGATCGTCGGGTGCGAGGGCGGCGACGAACTCGGCAAAGACCACGCCTTCGCGCCGGTAACCGGTGGTCGAGGCGTTGGCGATGTTGTTGGCCACGGCCTGCATCTCGGCCATCAGGCCGGATTGGCGGGTGAGCGCGGTATAGACGGCGTTGTCCATGTCAGCCCCCCGCGATCAGCGGCACCACGGTGCCCTGGAAATAGCTCACCAGCGTTTCGGACATGAACCCCATCGACAGCCAGAAGACCGCGAGGATCGCCGCGAGCTTGGGCACGAAGGTGAGGGTCATTTCCTGGACCGAGGTGAGGGCCTGGAACAGGCCGACCGCGAGGCCGGTGACGAGCGCCACCGACAGGATCGGCAGCGAGATGATGACGGCAGTCCAGAGCCCGGCGCGCAGCGTGTCGTAGAAGACGATCTCGTTCATGGGCTACACCGGCATCCTGAGGATTTCCTGGTAGGCCTCGATCACCTTGTTGCGCACCGTGACCGCGGTTTCGACCGCGAGCTCGGTCTGGGCCAGCGCCGTGACCAGCGCATGCGGGTCGGCGTCGCCGGTCATCGCCGCGCGGGCGGTGTTTTCGCCCTGTTTGAGGGTGTCGGCGAAGCTTTCCACCGTTTTGGCGAAGGCTTCGCCGGCCCCCAATCCGGCCCCGGGTTCGGGCGCGGTGGCCGGTCGTGTGGCCGCGTAACTTTGCGCGGCAAGTGCCGATTTCACGTCCATTCTGGACCTCCTAGCGTTTCAGCAGATCGAGCAGGTTGCGCGTCATTTCCCGCGCTTGCCCGAACATCTTGAGGTTCGCCTCGTAGCTGCGTTGCGCTTCGCGCGCGTCGGCGATCTCGACGATGAGATCGACGTTGGATCCGTCGTAATAGCCGCTCGCATCCGCCATCGGGTGCGAGGGGTCATAAATCTTGGGCAGGTCGGTGCGGTCGAGCCGCACGTCGCCGGCCTCGACCCGTCCGGTGGGCCGGCCGCCCTCGATCACCTGTTCGAAGGAGGTGATCTTGCGCCGGTAGCCGGGCGTGTCGGCATTGGCGATGTTTTCCGAGGTATGGCGCAGCCGGTCGGCCTGGGCCTGCATGCCGCTCATCGCGGCGAATTTTGCGGAGGAAAGCAGATCCGACATGACCTATCTCCCCGCGTTGATCGAGCTGCGCAGCACGGTGAGCGCGGAGCGGTAGACGGCGAGCGCCTTCTGGTGGTCGCTCGAGGCCTCGGCGGCGGCAAAGATCTCGTTCTCGATCGAGACGTTGTTGCCATTGGGCGATTCGGCGCCCGGCCGGTAGACCTCGCGCGGGGCCGCGGTATAGCTCTCGGCCTCGCCGGCGAAGTGATGCCCCGGGCGGGTGGCCTGCAGGTGGGCGGGCCCGTTTGCACTGCCGACGTCATAGGTGACGGCAAAAGAGGCCACGTCGCGGGCGCGATAGCCCGGCGTGTCGGCGTTGGCGATATTCTCGGCCACTATGGATTGACGGGCGGCGCCATGTTGAGCCAGCGCGCTCGCCATCGAGAAAATCTTCAGATTTTCGAACATCGGGGCTTCTCCCACGGTCCGTTTCAACCAAGGCTTAATACCGATTCCTTTAGAAACGGTTTCAGGGAGCAGAAAGACGCGGGAGAATCGCATGTCTCATATCGGGTTCGACCAGCTCGCCGCCGAGATTGCGGCCATCGAGGCGACGCGCGACGTCGGGCGGGTGGTCCGGATCGGGCGCGGCAATGTCGAGGTCGCAGGGTTGAGCCATGTTGCGGCGCAGGGCGATCTCGTCGAAATCACCCTGCCGGGCGGGCGGACGCGGCGCGGCGAAGTGCTCAACCTTGCCGAGGACCTGGTGACCGTTCTGCCCGACGGCGACATCGAGGGGCTGCAGATCGGCGAACCGGTGGAGCTCTACGGCGCCAACCAGATCGCGCCCGACGACAGCTGGATCGGTCGGGTGATCGACCCGATGGGGCAGGCGCTCGACGGCAGGCCGATCCTGCGCGGGACAGTCGGGCGGCCCCTGCGCGGGGCGCCGGTCAACCCGACCCAGCGCCGGGTGCTCGGTCCGCGACTGGAGACGGGGCTCGCGGTGTTCAACACGCTCCTGCCGATCGTGCGCGGCCAGCGGGTCGGGCTCTTTGCCGGCTCCGGCGTGGGCAAATCGACCCTGCTCGCCAAGCTTGCCCGCGGTGTGCATGCCGACGTGGTGGTGATCGCGCTGATCGGCGAACGCGGCCGTGAAGTGCGGGAATTCGTCGAGCGGGTGCTGGGGCCGGAGGGCATGGAACGCGCGGTTGTGGTCGCTGCGACTTCGGACCAGTCGCCGCTGGTGCGCCGGCGCTGCGGCTGGACCGCGATGACGGTGGCCGAGCATTTCCGCGACCAGGGCCATCAGGTGCTGTTCCTGGCCGATTCGGTCACCCGTTTTGCCGAGGCGCACCGCGAGATTGCGCTCGCCTCGGGCGAAGGCGCGGCGCTGCGGGGGTTTCCGCCATCGACCGCGCACCAGATCACGGCGCTGTGCGAACGCGCGGGGCCCGGGACCGGCGAAGCGGGCGACATCACGGCGATCTTTTCGGTGCTGGTGTCCGGCTCGGACATGGAGGAGCCGGTGGCCGACATCCTGCGCGGGGTGCTCGACGGCCATGTGGTGCTCGACCGCAAGATCGCCGAACGCGGACGGTTCCCCGCGATCGATCTCCTCCGGTCGGTGAGCCGGGCGCTGCCTGGCGCGGCGAGCGAGACGGAGAATGTGCTGATCTCGGCCGCCCGGCACCGTTTGGGTGCCTATGACCGGTCGGAAATGATGATCCGCGCCGGGCTCTATGCGGCCGGGTCGGACCCGGACCTCGACATCGCGATCGAAAGCTTTCCGAAACTCGACGGGTTTCTCGCCGAGGATGAACCGGAGAATACGGCAGCGAGCTTCCGGCGGCTCGCCGAGTGCCTCAAGACCGAGGGCGGCTGAGGCTGGCGCGCCGCCGGCGAACGCGGGGGGCTGACCGGTTTTCCGCCTCGCGGGCCGTGTCCGGGGATTCCGGGGCCGTATGTCGGGGCCGTATTTCGAGGCCGGCCTGCGGCTAGCCGATTGGCTGAGACCGGGTGTTTGCGGTTCCACGGCGGCCTCGGTCCGTCTCACGGGCAATCCGCTGGCAACGGCAGCGGCCGGTTCAGTGCATAAAGTCGGCCCGCGCTGCCCGGTCGCCGCCACCCCCCGAGGGGATTCGGGCGCTTCCGGCGGGAGGGCTGCGGCCTGCGGGCCGGGCCGGAGGGGTGCGGGAGATTGCGGGCGGGTTTCCTGCGCGCGCATCTTCGTGCGCCACGCCGCAGGGCTTGCGGGCGACAACGCCGCTCCGATCGCGGGGGGGCCATTGTCCGGGTCGCCCGCGGCGTTGGAATGAGCGGGCCTGGATAGCGGTCCCCATGTCACGCGGTTCAAATCTGTGCTGTGCCGCAGGAGCGAGCGAGGTCACGACGGGGTCCTGTTCGGGGCACCGGACCCTGATTGGGCGCCGCCGGGTCTTCGCGGACAAGTCTTGGCGGCCAGGTCTCGGTGGGTGGGTCTCGGTGGGTGGGTCTCGGTGGGCGGGTCTCGGTGGGTGGGTCCTGGCAGACGGGTCCTGGTGGGCGGAGCTTGGCGGGTGGGGGTGTCGGTGGGCTTCGGCGGCAGGCGGCGTGCGGCCCCGGCGCGGTGGATTTGCGGTGGATTTCCGCAAGCGGCGAGGCCGGGGCAGGCCGCGATCGGACAGGGCTTGGGCGGGGACCAGGTCGCGCCTGGACGGGCCCCAACGGGGCCGGACCCGGTTTCACCTGCGGTCAGATCGCCTGCAGAAGGGTCAGCGCGATGGCGCCGGACGACATGCCGGACGACATCTGGTTGATCTGGGACCGCACCAGAAACATCCGGTTGAGCTCGTCGAACCGTTCCGGATCGGCGAACTGGTCGATATCGGACGAGCCGAAAACCGCGCGCGCGCGGTCGCGCAGGTGCTCGACCTGCTTGTCGAGATCGAGCGCGGAGCTGTCCCTGGGGATGTTCAGCGCGGTCTGAAAGACGGTCAGGAGCGACTTGTCGCCCAGTACAGCATACCATTTGCCGGTCGGGGTGTTGTCGGAAGCGACGATCTTGTCGAGGTCGCGCTCGAGCGCCAGGGCCAGGCGCATGTCGCCGTCCTGCTCGCCGACCGCGATCTCGAATTGCCGGGTATTGTAGCTTTCGACGATCTTGTCCGCGAAGTCCGAGAGCTGCGTGTTTGGCGTGCCGAGATCGAAGCCAAAGGCTTCGGTGAGCGCGAGATAGCTCTTGTCCGCCATTCGATTGGCGAAACTCCCGCTGTCGAGCGACCCTTCCTCGAGCACCTTCTTGATGAAGGCGCGATTGCCGATGTCGTCGTCGAGACCGAATGCCCCGAGGGCGACCTTGAGCAGCCGGTAGTCGCCCACGAGATCATCTGCGGTCTGCACTTTGCCGATGTTCTCGGTGAAATAGGCGGTGTCGTTCTTGAGCACCGGCGCCGCCTCGAACGCATGCTTTTGCGCCGGCAGGGTTCGCTGCAGAAAACTCCACCCTGCGTATCCGCCAAAGGGGACGATCGGCGCGAAGCTCATGGGTCAGTTCCTGTGCGATGCGGCGAGGAGCCGTTCCTCGCGCGGGAGCAGGGTGCGCAGGGCCTTGAGCGCCTGGTAATACTGGTCGCCCAGCACCGCCTCGGTGGCCTTGTCGAGCTGTGTCCGGCTGTCTTGATCGACCAGCACCTGGGACAGCTGCTCGATGCCGCGCATGAGCTGCAACCGGGCTTCGTCCTTGTCGGCGTCGCCGGACAGGACGAGCTGGGCGATGTAGCACACGCGCCGGACCGGCGTGTTGACCTCTTCGGGATGGATCGCGTCGCGCAGGCGCAGGATGTTGGCGCTGGGGGTGACGATCGACAGCCGCGAACGACGATCGCCGTTCTCGATGACGGCGCCGTTGATCAGGACCCGTTCGCGGGGCCCGAGTTTCAGAACCAGTCCGCTCATGCCGCGTCCGCCTTTTCTCTGAGGCCACGCATGATGGCGGTGTTGATGTCGATGAGCGCGTCGACGCTGTCTTCGCCGCGCATGACCTTGCGGCTGTGCGCATTGGTGAATTCGGCGAGGTAGAAGATGCGCGCGCGCAGATCCCTCGGCAGCTCGTTGCCCGGCTCGGCGACGTCTGCGGCCAGTACGGTCCAGAGCCTGCGGTTGAGATGCAGCGCCTGGGCGAGGGCGGGAAAGCCCGGCTTGCCGCGCTCGGCGG
>JAGRMP010000082.1:0-1782 GCA_020441225.1 Maritimibacter sp.
CGAGCGGCAGGACCACTCGAAGAACGCCAACTTCGCCGCCACCGCCCCGGCGTTTTTCTCGGCCCATGACATCCACGCCTATTACGGCGAGAGCTACATCGTGCAGGGCGTGAGCTTCAATATCCACGAGGGCGAGATCCTGGCCCTGCTCGGGCGCAACGGCGCGGGCAAGACCTCGACGCTGCGCGCGATCGCGCGGACCGGCTCGCCGATGGTGACGCACGGCGAGATCTGGCTCGACCGCCAGCCGCTGCACCGGATGAAGAGCTACGAGGCGGCGCAGAACGGGCTTGCGCTGGTGCCCGAGGACCGCCGGATCATCCAAGGCCTCACGGTCGAGGAAAACCTCGAACTCGCCCGGATCGCGCCCAGCCCGGGCTGGGAAATCGAGCGGGTCTACGAGCTGTTCCCGCGGCTCGGCGAGCGGCGCAAACAGGAGGGCACGACGCTCTCGGGCGGCGAACAGCAGATGCTCGCCATCGGCCGGGCGCTGGTGCGCCAGATCAAGCTGCTCTTGCTCGACGAGCCCTACGAGGGCCTGGCCCCGGTGATCGTCGACGAGATCGAAAAGACCCTCAACGTCATCAAATCGCAGGGGATCACCACGGTGCTGGTCGAGCAGAACGCCCTCAGGGCGCTTGCATTGGCCGACCGGGCGGTCATTCTGGACACCGGAACGGTCGTGTTCGACGGATCGGCCCAGGAGGTGCTCGACAACGAGGATCTGCGTCACGAATACCTCGCGATCTGACGTTACGTCTGATCTAGATCATCGCCGAGCCGGTCCAATGTGTTACCCCGGTTCCCGGATTGCCCCGGGTCGGAGGAGCGGCTCGGCGCGACATTGCAAAAAGGCACTGGAGGAGAGTTCATGTCCGACGTCAAAATTCACCCGCCTTCCCCCGAATTCGTGAAAAACGCGAAGATCAACGCAGCGCAGTACGACGAGATGTACGCCCGTTCGGTCAACGATCCCGACGGGTTCTGGGGCGAAGCCGCCGAGCGGCTCGACTGGGTGAAGAAGCCCACCGTCATCAAGAACACCACGTTCGAATACCCCGACGTCTCGATCAAATGGTTCGAGGACGGTGAGCTCAACGTCGCGGCGAACTGCGTCGACCGGCATCTCGCCACCCGCGGCGACCAGGTGGCGATCATCTGGGAATCGGACGACCCGAACCTCGACAAGAAGATCACCTACAAAGAGCTGGCGACGAACGTGAACAAGTTCGCCAACATCTACAAGAAGCTCGGCCTCAAGAAGGGCGACCGGGTGGTGCTCTATTTGCCGATGATCCCCGAGGCGGCCTATGCGATGCTGGCCTCGGCAAGGCTCGGGCTGATCCACTCGATCGTTTTCGCGGGCTTCTCGCCCGAAGCGCTCGCCTCGCGGGTGGAAAACGCCGAAGCCTCGCTGATCGTGACCGCCGACGAGGCGCCGCGCGGCGGCCGCAACACGCCGCTCAAGACCAATGTCGACAAGGCCCGCGCCACCTGCGGCGACGTGCCGGCGCTGGTGGTCGAGCGGACCGGCGGCGATATCCCGATGAAGGAGGGCCTCGACTACGGTTACACCGCGCTGTTCGAAGAAGCCTCGGAAGACTGCGACTACGAGGTGATGAACGCCGAAGACCCGCTGTTCATCCTCTATACCTCGGGCTCGACCGGCACCCCCAAGGGCGTGCTGCACACCACCGGCGGCTATCTGCTCTACGCGGCGATGACGCATGAATACGTGTTCGACTACCACGACGGCGACGTCTACTGGTGCACGGCCGACGT
>JAGRMP010000082.1:1814-2442 GCA_020441225.1 Maritimibacter sp.
TCGTCTACGGCCCGCTCGCCAACGGTGCGACCACGCTGATGTTCGAAGGCGTGCCGACCTACCCCGACGTGGGCCGGTTCTGGCAGGTCTGCGAAAAGCACAAGGTGAACCAGTTCTACACCGCGCCGACCGCGATCCGGGCGCTGATGCGCCACGGGCCGGAACCGGTCGAACGCTACGACCTGTCCTCGCTCAAGCTCCTGGGTTCGGTCGGCGAACCGATCAACCCCGAAGCCTGGGAATGGTACAACGAGGTCGTCGGCAAGGGCAAATGCCCGATCGTCGACACCTGGTGGCAGACCGAGACCGGCGGCCACATGCTCACGACCCTGCCGGGCGCCCACCCGGCCAAGCCCGGCGCCGCCTGCAAGCCGTTCTTCGGCGTCCAGCCGGTGGTGCTCGATCCGCAGACGGGCAAGGAGATCGCCGAGACCGAATGCGAAGGCGTGCTGTGCTTCAAGGATGCCTGGCCCGCGGCGATCCGTTCGGTGTTCGGCGACCACAAGCGCTTCGTGAAAACCTATTTCGACGATTACAAGGGCTATTACTTCGCCGGTGACGGCTGCCGGCGCGACGCCGACGGCGATTACTGGATCACCGGCCGGGTCGACGACGTGATCAACGTCTC
>JAGRMP010000006.1:0-4383 GCA_020441225.1 Maritimibacter sp.
TTGTCGCGGATCGCGCGCATCATCCGACCCCAGGGCGATTTGAGCGCCGCCTGGCTCATCCAGAGCAGGATCAGCAGCACGACGGTGAACAGCGCGGCATAGATCAGCTTCACCACGACGGCGGAGGCGACGACCGGGTCCATGCCCCAGCTCGCGGCGCGGGCGGCAAAATCGGCGCTGGCCTGCAAATCGACCTCGTAGGGCACCGGCCAGGGCCGTTCGAGCCCGTTCACATTCTTGACCCCGCGCGCGAGCCAGTCCTCGTTCTTGAGCACCGCGATGATGATCTCGGAGATGCCGAGCGTGGCGATGGCGAGGTAGTCCGACCGCAGCCCGAGCGCGGTCTTGCCGATGGCCCATGCGGCGGTGGCGGCGAAAAGCCCGCCGATCGGCCAGGCGAGGAGCGCGAGCCCGCCCTTGAAACCGGCGCCGCCGAGGAAGCCCGTGCCTGCCGGGTTGACCGCCTCGATGGCGTCGGCAGCGGGGACGAAGATCTCGCGATAGGCGAAATAGCCGCCCACGAGCAACACGGTCATCGCGAGTGCGCGCAACCGCCCTTTGGCCATGCGTTGATAGACCAGCGCCGCGACCACCAGCAGGGCGAGGCCGAAGGCCAGCGCCAGGATCATCCGCGGGCCGCCCGCGGCCCAGGCCTCCGGCACCGGCGCTTCGGTCACCAGCACCACGGCGAGCCCGCCAAGCGCGACGAAGCCCATGATCCCGACGTTGAACAGCCCGGCGAAACCCCATTGCATGTTCACGCCGAGCGCCATGATCGCCGAGACCAGCCCCATGTTGACGATGGCGAGCGCCACGTTCCAGCTCTGGGTGAAGCCGGTCCAGGCGATGAGCAGCGCGACGATGACGAACAGCGCGATGGCACGCAGGTTGATCTTCGACGCGGGCGCGGCGGCGGCGGTGGGTTGCGTCACGTCGGTCATACCGATTTCCCCTTGAACAGGCCGGTGGGCTTGAACAGCAAGACCACGATCAGGATCGCGAAGGAGACCGCGAACTTGTAATCGGTCGAAAGCAGCTGCACGAGGCCGGAGGGCTCGAGGCTCTCCGGCAGGAGATAGACCAGCACCTTTTTCCAGGCATAGGTCACGGTGACCTCGGAAAAGGCGATCAGGAAGCCGCCGGCGATCGCCCCGAGCGGATTGCCGAGCCCGCCGACGATGGCGGAGGCGAAGATCGGCAGGAGGAGCTGGAAATAGGTGAAGGGTTTGAACACCTTGTCGAGCCCGTAGAGCGTGCCGGCGATGGTGGCGAGGGCGGCGACGATGATCCAGGTCACCACCACCACCCGCTCGGGGTTGATGCCCGACAGCAGCGCCAGGTCTTCGTTGTCGGAATAGGCGCGCATCGACTTGCCGGTCCGGGTGCGGCCCAGGAACCAGAACAGCGCCGCCACGACGATCACGGCGGTGACCACGGTGATGACCTGGGTCGAACGCAGCGCCAGCCCCTCGTCGAGCCCGGACCAGTCCTTGAAGGCACGGGCGTTGATGATGAACCGCGCGCCGTCGTCGAAGCGCTGTTCCTCGGGGCCGATGATGAAGCGGACGATGCCGTTGAGGATGAACATCACCCCGATCGAGGCCATCACGAAGACGATGGGCTTGGCCTTGACCTGGCGGTAGAAGCGATAGACCACCCGGTCGGTCGCGAGCACCAGCGCGGCGGTGCACAGGATGCCGAGCGGCAGCGCGAGGAGCGCGGTGGGGAGGGGCCCGAGGTGCCAGCCCATCGACTGGAACCACCAGGTGATGAGGATCGTCGCCATCGCGCCGAAGGCCATCGTGTCGCCATGGGCGAAGTTCGAGAACCTGAGGATGCCGTAGATCAGCGTGACCCCGAGCGCGCCGAGGGCGAGCTGCGAACCGTAGGCGATGGCCGGGATAAGAACATAGTTGGAAATGGCCACGAGGGCGTTGAGGAAATCCATCAGGAGACCTCGCAGAGGAGTTTGTTGAGATGTCCGGCCGGCGGCGCGGCCGCCTGAGCCTGATCGAGACGGTGCCACAGGACGAGCGCGCGGCCGTCGGCGGCGGTCCCCTCGACGGTGAGGGTGTTGAGCACGGTGCCCGCGGTCCAGGCGAAGGGGCCCTGGTGGGAGGCGGTGACACCCGCGTAGGGGCCGCCGTCCGGGCCGGTGGCCTGGATCTCGCCCACCCCGTCGCGGTCGGTCTTGACCGGGGCGATCAGAAATTGCGGGTTCGCCGGGGTCGGCACGGCCTCTTCGGCCGGCGCCTCATCGGACGGGGCCTCATCGGCGGGCGCGGGCGTCAGCATCTCGCAGGCGAGCACCAGCCGGTTGCCCTCAGACAGTGTGGGCGCGGGCAGGGCGGTGAGCCCGCCGACAAGGGCAGCGAAAAGGCGGCTGGAGGATATCATCGCGCGCGGCACTCCCCCGGGCAGGGGGGCGCAGACGGCGTCGCGGCAGGGATCGAACGGTCAGTTCTCAACGCGCACCTCCTCCACCGTCCCGCGGTAGCAGGTGAGCGTGAGCGTCAGGCGCAGCGCGCGGCTGGTGCCGGTGTTGACGATCTCGTAACGCCAGCCCGCAGGCCCCGTGCGCCAACCCTCGGCATAGACCCCGCCCGCCTTGCTGTAGCCCTCGGGCGCGGCGCTGTCGGGCTGTTCGGCCAGAAACGAGGCGGCGAGGGCGGTTTCGCCCTCTGCGCAGGCCGCATCCACGCCCGCGCCCGCGCCGCCGTTCACCTGCGCGGTGGTGATCTGCGAGCGCAGCACCATGTCGGTGTCGGCGAGGGCCGGTGCCGCGATCAGGGCGGTTGCAATCAACATGGAATGGATGGATTTCATCGGTCAGCCCCCCAGGAAACTTGCGCGCACGTCGGGATCGGCGAGCAGATCCTTGCCGGTGCCGGTGTGAGCGTTCTGGCCCTGGACGAGGACATAGCCCTTGTCGGCGATCTCCAGCGCCTGGCGCGCGTTCTGTTCGACCATCAGCACCGGCAGCCCGGTGCGCGCAACCTCGATGATCCGGTCGAAAAGCTCGTCCATCACGATCGGCGAAACCCCCGCGGTGGGCTCGTCCAGCATCAGGACCTTGGGCCGGGTCATCAGCGCGCGGCCGACGGCGACCTGCTGGCGCTGGCCGCCCGACAGCTCGCCCGCCGCCTGGGCGCGCTTGTCCTTGAGGATCGGGAACAGATCGTAGACCTGCTCCATCGTCTCGCGGATGTCGTCCTTGCGGATGAAGGCGCCCATCTCCAGGTTTTCCTCGACCGTCATCGAGGTGAAGATGTTGTGGGTCTGCGGCACGAAGCCCATGCCTTTCACGACCCGCGCCTGCGGGGTGAGCGCCGAGATGTCCTCGCCGTCGAGCCGCACGTCGCCGTCGCGCAGGTTGAGCATGCCGAAGAGCGCCCGCATCGCCGTCGACTTGCCCGCCCCGTTGGGGCCGACGATGACGGCGATCTCGCCGCGGTCGACGGTGATGGTGCAGTCGGTGATGATGTCGGGGCCGTGCTTGCCGTAGCCGCCCGTCATGCCCTCGCCGACCAGGAACGGCTCGCCGGGCTGCGCCGGGCGGGGGTGGCCGGAGTATTTGCCGGGCGAGAGCTGGCCCTGGCCCTGCGGGTTCACGATCGAGGCGTCGCGGTTGTAGCCTTCTTCTTCGAACGGTTTGCTCATGGTGCGGTCACCTCGCAGGCGGTGGTGCGGGCGGTGGTGCGGGCGGTCATGCCTCGGCCTCGGCCGGTTTCTTGTGCTTGGAGCCGGTGCCGAGATAGGCCTCGATCACCTGTTCGTTGGCCTTGATCTCGGCGAGCGTGCCTTCGGCCAGCACCTTGCCCTCGGCCATGCAGATCACCGGGTCGCAGAGCTTGTCGATGAAATCCATGTCGTGCTCGATCACCACGAAGGTATAGCCGCGCTCCTTGTTGAGCTGCAGGATCGCATCCGCAATGGTGTTGAGCAGCGTCCGGTTCACGCCCGCGCCGACCTCGTCGAGGAACACGATCCGGGCGTCGACCATCATCGTGCGGCCAAGCTCCAGCAGCTTCTTCTGTCCGCCCGAGATCTGCCCCGCCTTCTGGTCGGCGAGATGTTCGATGGTGAGGAATTCGAGGACCTCGTCGGCCTTGGCGCGGAGCGCGCGTTCCTCGTCGGCGATGCGCTTGCGGCCGAACCAGGTGTCCCACAGGTTCTCGCCCGACTGTCCGCCCGGCACCATCATCAGGTTCTCGCGGCAGGTCATCGAGCCGAATTCATGCGCGATCTGGAAGGTGCGCAACAGCCCCTTGTGAAACAGCGCGTGCGGCGGCAGGCCGGTGATGTCCTCGCCCGCCATGGTGACCTTGCCCGAGGTCGGCTTGAGAACGCCCGCGATGACGTTGAACAGCGTCGTCTTGCCGG
>JAGRMP010000006.1:4389-13658 GCA_020441225.1 Maritimibacter sp.
CCGGCGCCGTTCGGGCCGATGAGCCCGGTGATCGAGCCCTCCGCGATGCTCAGGCTGGCGCCGTCGACGGCGTGGAAGCCGCCGAAATGCTTGTGAACGTCCTCGACGACGATCATGCGTCCCCCTCGCGCCGTCCGGCGCGGTCAGTTCCGGCGCCTTTTGGCGCGGCCAGTTGCTGCGCCGCCTGTGGCGACCGATTTTCCGCCGCTTGGTGCGGCTTGACCGCGCCCAGCCCGGCGCGGGTATGAAAGCAGCCCGGAGCTATGCCGGGCTGCCTCCTGATTGCAAGCAGATCGCCCGGCGTCAGCGGTATTCGACGTCGGTGACCATGCCGTCCTTGATCTCGATTACGCGGTACGAGCCCGCGCTTTCGCCCGCGCCGATCAGCTCGACGGCCGAGGCGCCGACATAGTCGACATCGCCGCCGGCGGCGAGGATTTCCATCGCCTTTTCAAGCTCGCCGGGGAAGATCTCTTCGCCGGGCGCGTTGGCCACGTCCATGATCTTGTCCTTGTAGACCATCGGGTCGGTCGAGCCCGCGGCCTGCATCGCCATCATGATGAGCGCGGCGGCGTCGTAGCCGGTGTCGGCGTAGACGGAGGTCGAATCGAACTTGTCGCCGACCAGCTCGGCGAATTTCGCCGCTGCGGGCGAGCCCGGGATCTGGCCGAAGGAGCCGTCGAGCGCGGTGCCGAAACGCTCTTCGAGGGTCGACGAGACCATGCCGTCGGGCAGTTCGAACAGGTCGAAGGCGCCGGTGTCGAGCGCGGCCTGGATGATGCCCGAGCCGCCCTGGTCGACATAGCCTGCGACGACGAGGATGTCGCCGCCGGCGGAGGCCAGCGCGCCGACCTCGGCGGAGTAGTCGGCCTTGCCGTCTTCATGCGCGGCGTTGATCGTGACCGTGCCGCCCACGGCTTCGTAGGCCGCGGCGAAGCTGTCGGCGAGGCCCTTGCCGTAGTCGTTGTTGGTGTAGGTCACGGCGGCGGTCTCGATGCCGCGGTCGAGCAGCATCTGGGCCATGACTTCGCCCTGGCGCGCATCCGACGGCGCGGTGCGGAAGAACAGGCCGTTGTCTTCGACGGTCGAGAGCGCCGGCGAAGTGGCGGAGGGCGAGATCATCACCATGCCGTTCGGCATCGCGACGTTGGCGAGCACGGCGCCGGTCGCGCCCGAGCACATTGCGCCGACGATGCCCGAGACCCCGTCCGAGGTGATCAGGCGTTCGGCGGCGGCGGTGGCGGCGGCGGCGTCGATGCAGGTCGAGTCCGCGCGCACCGGCATGATCGTGGTGCCATCGAGGAATTTGCCGTTCGCCGTGGCTTCGGCCATGGCAAGTTCGGTCCCTTCCGCAATATCCGGCGCCAGGCTTTCGAGCGGGCCGGTGAAGGCCAGCAGCACGCCGAGCTTGATCTCTTCGGCCGAGGCGGCCGAGGTCACGAGGGCCGTCGCCGCGGAGGCGAGAAGCAACTTTTTCATTTCGGTACTCCAAGTTGGACAATGTTGTTCCAGACGCCACCCTAGCGGTGTTTTTCGAAAAGAAAAGGGCAGCCGGGCGAAACGAAAGCCTCACCCTGCGGCACATTGCCCTGAAGACCGGCGCCGGGCGGAGGCTAGCGGACGGGACGGTCCAGCCGCCAGAAGGCGCTGTCGCAGCTCTCGCCATCGATCTCGACGGCGGCCGCGATCCGCTCAACCTCGCGGAACCCGAGCCCGGAGAGCAGCGCGGCCGACGCCAGGTTGCGCGGATCGATCTCGGCATCGAGCGCGTGGAGTTCCGGATGCCGGCCGAAGGCGGCGTTCACCACCGCGCCGACCGCCTCGCGGCCGATCCC
This sequence comes from Maritimibacter sp., assembly GCA_020441225.1. Next base: position 6,225 of record JAGRMP010000006.1, read on the forward strand.
CTGGCCCCAGTGGTCGGGGGCGAAGGCGTAGCCGATCTCGGCGAATTTCCACAGCCCCGCCTTGCCGATCAACCTGCCGTCCCGTTCGACGACATATTCGAGGCCGGTGACCGCGTGAGAGGCGCGGATCCCCGCGATCATCCGCGCGGTCCTGTCCCGGTCCCGATGCGGCGTGCCGATGTAACGCATCACCCTCGGATCGGTGTAGATCGCGAACAGCGCGTCGAGATCGTCGTCGCGCACCGGGCGCAGGGTGAGGCGTTCGGTGTGGATCACTCCGGCTGCGCGGCGCTGCGGCCCGCCTGGGTGCCGCGTTCGCGGTAGGGGGTGGTCTCGTAATGCGCCCGGTAGCATTTGGAGAAATGCGAGGGCGAGGTAAAGCCGCAGGCGAGCCCGACATTGATCACGCTCATGTCGGTCTGCATCAAGAGGTTGCGCGCCTTCTGCAGCCTGAGTTCCATATAATAGCGCTTCGGCGAGCGGTTGAGGTAGCGCCGGAACAGCCGTTCGAGCTGCCGGGTCGACAGACCGACGGCGGCAGCCAGCTTCGCCGGGCTCACCGGATCCTCGATGTTGGCTTCCATCGCCTGGATCACCTGGGCGAGCTTGGGGTGGCGCACGCCGATCCGGGTCGGCACCGACAACCGCTGGGTGTCGCGCTCGGTGCGGATGGTGGTGTAGATCTGCTGGTCGGCGACCGCCGCCGCGACCTCGGGGCCGAAGTCGCGCGCGATCAGCGCCAGCATCAGATCCATCGAGGCGGTTCCGCCCGCCGTCGTCATCCGGTTGCCGTCGATCACGTAGATCGCCCGCGACAGCTCGACGTCTTCGAAGGCCTCGGAAAAGCCGTCGTAATTCTCCCAGTGGATCGTCGCACGTTTGCCGTCGAGCAGGCCCGCTTCGGCGAGCACATGCGCGCCGGTGCAAAACGCCCCCATGGCAACCCCGCGCCGTGCTTCGCGCCGAAGCCAGGACACGAGCGTCTTGGACGTCTGTGCCGCGACGTCTTCGCCACCGCAGACGATCACCACGTCGGAATGGCGCAACTCGTCGAGCCCGCCGTCGAGGATCACCTCGGTGCCGGCCGAACAGCGCGCGGTCCGACCGTTTTCGCCGACCAATTGCCAACTGCACGCCTGGCGCCCGAGCTGGCGGTTGACCAGGCGCAATGCATCGACCGCGCCGGCGAAGCTGAGTAGGGTGAATCTCTCCAGCAGCACAAAGACGAACCGCCGCGTCTGGGCGTCATTTGACGCCCTGGCCGGATCATTCGCGGAGGTGTTTTTCGTCGCCCGTGTCATGCCTGGTCCCGAAATGGTCGAACGCGGTGACAACACCAGCTTTGACGGGGCAACGCAAGCCTCTGCGGCACGCGCCCAACGCGCCGCCGCGTGCCCACCTGTGCCGGTATTTTGTTTTGCACCTGCGGCGATTGGCCTCTATACGGGCCTGCACAGCGGGCCGCCCGGGCAAGAGGGGAAAGGGCGGGCCACAAGGATGGAGACAGCGATGACGGATTGGACCAGATCTTCCTGGCGGACGAAACCCCGGGTGCAGATGCCCGACTATGCCGACGCGGCGGCGCTGCAGGCGGTCGAGGCGCAGCTTGGCAAATATCCGCCGCTGGTCTTTGCGGGCGAAGCGCGCCGTCTGAAAACGGAACTGGGCCGGGTCGCCCATGGCAAGGGTTTCCTGCTCCAGGGCGGCGACTGCGCCGAAAGCTTCGCCGAGTTTTCCGCCGACACGATCCGCGACACGTTCAAGGTCATGCTGCAGATGGCCATGGTGCTCACCTACGGCGCCAAGCTGCCGGTGGTGAAGGTCGGCCGGATGGCGGGCCAGTTCGCCAAGCCGCGTTCGGCGCCGTTCGAGACGATCGGCGGACTGGAACTGCCGAGCTACCGCGGCGACATCATCAACGACATCTCGCCCACCAAGGAAGCGCGTGAGCCCGATCCGGCCAAGATGCTGCAGGCCTACACCCAGGCCGCAGCGTCGCTGAACCTGCTCAGGGCGTTTTCCAAGGGCGGGTACGCCGACGTCCAGCAGGTCCATGGCTGGACCCTCGGCTTCACCGAGACCGAGGAAGCCGAGCAATACCGGGCCATGGCCGAGCGGATCTCGGAAACCCTCGATTTCATGCGCGCCGCCGGGGTGACCGGCGACACTGCGCATGCGCTCAGGGAGGTCGACTTCTACGTCAGCCACGAGAGCCTGCTGCTCGAATACGAAGAGGCGCTGACCCGCGTCGATTCGACCACCGGCCAGGTCGTGGCGGGCTCGGGCCACATGCTGTGGATCGGCGACCGCACGCGGCAGCCGGACGGCGCGCATGTCGAGTTCGCGCGCGGGGTCATCAACCCGATCGGCCTCAAATGCGGGCCATCGACCACCGAAGAAGACCTCAAGGTGCTGATCGGCAAGCTCAACCCCGAGAACGAGGCGGGCCGGCTCACGCTGATCGCGCGCTTCGGCGCGGGCGAGGTCGAGAAACACCTGCCGCGGCTCATCAAGGTGGTGCGCGAGATGGGCGCCGATGTGGTCTGGTCCTGCGACCCGATGCACGGCAACACCATCAAATCGGCGACCGGCTACAAGACCCGGCCGTTCGACCGGGTGCTGCGCGAGGTGCAGGAGTTCTTCGCCGTCCACCGCGCCGAGGGGACCTACCCGGGCGGGGTGCATTTCGAGATGACCGGCAAGGACGTGACCGAATGCACCGGCGGGGTGCAGGCGGTGACCGACGAAAATCTGTCGGACCGCTACCACACCGCCTGCGACCCGCGGCTCAACGCGACCCAGGCGCTGGAGCTCGCCTTCCTGGTGGCCGAGGAGCTCGCCGGCGGCGACAAGCCGCTCGCGGCCCGGGTCGCCACCGCCTGAGCTTTGTCGCTCAAGCCTTTGAAATCACAGAAAGACCCCGGGCGTTATGCTCGGGGTCTTTTTGCGAACGGGCCCTGTGCGCGGGCATCGTCTTCCCGGTGTGCAAATCTGGGTGAACGAGAGCCGTGCCAGGGAGCGGCGGCGCAAGGCGCTGTCGTCGCAAGCGATCGCACACGCCTGAAAACGTCTCAAGAACGCCCCGCAACACCTTGAAAGAAATGAAGACCCCGGGCGCCAGGCCTGGGGTCTTCGACTGGTCGACGGAACCGGTGCCCGGTCTCGTTAGACCGTGTCCGCGTCGTGTACGAGCCGCAGGTGACCGAGCCGCCTGCCGGCTCCGGAGGCGAGATCGTCTCCGCGCCCGCCAGCGAGGTCGTTGCCCAGGCGTTCGGCAACCCGACGTGCGAGGTCGCGAGTGCGGGGTGCGAAATCGTCGAACCGTCTCTCAGCGTCCGTCGTGAACGCGGAGACCGGCACCGGCTTCACCGCCGGCTTCGGCGCGGGCGCGGGGCGAAACCCGCCGATGGCGTCGTGGTTGCACGTGTCCGGATCGGCGGTGATTACCTTGGTCTCGATGTCGCGGATCATGAGCCGGCGCGGGCCCCGGCCGATCTGGCCGCGGGTCTCGAGCACGCCCAGGATGCGGGTCGCATGACCATGGGCGTCGCGCAGCGGCAAGAGCATCATCTGGCCTTCGAGCGGCGGCCGGGTGAAGCCCTTGTCCGACCCGAGGGTCAGGCGAACCACGGCGGCCGTTTCCAGCACGTTTTCGATGACCTGCTGCAATTCGCGCCGCGCCTCGGGCAGGAACATCGCCGTGAGCGGCATGCCCCTGACTTCCATCGCCATGAGGTCGTTCAGCAGCATGCCCGCCAGCCGGATCCGGGCGACGCCCGGCGCCACCAGTTCGAGCACAAAGGCGTTTTCGAGCACGCTGGCGATGCCGCGCGGATCGATCTCGGCGCGGGCCGGCATCGACCGGCCGTCGCGCAGCGCTTCCCAATAGGCTTCGACGCGCCCCAACGCCGGAAACAATGTCTGCGCCCGTGCGTCGCCCAGCGACACGACGTTGTCACTCTTCACTTGATCACTCATGATGTCCCGCCCCCGCGGTATTGCAACATCCCCATTCCCCCGCCCGTGCCCCTCGTTGTTGCCCCGAGAGGTGGCGTCTGGTAACGACAGGTCGGTGTCCAGATCGTTACCCAATTCTGACACATTTAGGCCTTTATTGGGGCGAAATCTTAAAAAAGGGTTAATGGCTTCCATGCTGCACTCGATGACCGGCTTCGCCACACTCAAGGGGCAGGATGGCCCGTGGGGCTGGACCTGGGATATTCGCGCCGTGAACGGACGCGGGCTGGATCTGCGGCTGAAGCTTCCCGACTGGATCGAGGGCGTCGAGATCGAGGCCCGGAAACGGGTCACGGCCGAGGTCAGCCGCGGCAACGTGACCCTCGGGCTGCGGATGTCCCGCGAGGCCGCCGAGGGCGCAGTGCGGATCAACCCGACCGCGCTCGACAGCGCGCTCGCGGTGCTGGCCGAGATCGACCGTGCCGCCCGGGCGCGGGGGCTGGAGCTGACCCGGCCGAGCCCGGTCGAGGTGGCGGCGATGCGCGGCGTGGTGGAAAGCGGCGGGCATGACGACGACCTCGCGCCTCTGGCGGCGAAGCTGCTCGCCGGGCTGCCCGAGTTGCTCGCCCAGTTCAACGCGATGCGGGCGCATGAGGGCGCGGCTCTGGCCGAGGTGCTCGAAGGCCAGCTTGCGGCGATCGAAGAGCTGGTGGCGGCCGCGGGCGCTGCGGTCGAAGCGCGGCGCGAAGCGCAGAGCGCGGCGCTGCGGACGTCTCTCGCCCGGGTGCTCGACAATACCGACGGCGCCGACCCCGACCGGGTGGCGCAGGAGCTGGCGATGATCGCGGTGAAATCCGACGTGCGCGAAGAGATCGACCGGCTCGGCGCCCATGTCGATCAGGCCCGCGCGTTGATCGCTGAGGCGGGGCCCTGCGGGCGCAAGCTCGATTTCCTGATGCAGGAGTTCAACCGCGAGGCCAATACGCTCTGCGCCAAGTCGCAGTTCCAGGAGCTCACGCGGGTCGGCCTCGAGATCAAGGCGGTGGTCGACCAGATGCGCGAACAGGTTCAGAACGTCGAGTAGGGCACCCATGGAACAGGCAACCCGGCGCGGGCTTCTCATCATCCTGTCGTCGCCCTCGGGGGCGGGCAAGACCACGCTCGCGCGCAAGCTCATGGGCTGGGACGACACGCTCCGGTTCTCGGTCTCGGCCACGACCCGCGCGCCGCGCCCCGGCGAAGAGGATGGGGTGCATTACCATTTCGTCTCCGAGCCCGGGTTCAAGAAGATGGTGGCCGCGGGAGAGATGCTGGAACACGCCCATGTCTTCGGCAATTTCTACGGCTCGCCGCTCGGGCCGGTGAAGGAGGCGATCGAAGCGGGGCGCGACGTGCTGTTCGACGTCGACTGGCAGGGGGCCGAGCAGATCAAGCATTCGACCCTGCGCGACCACGTGCTGTCGATCTTCGTGCTGCCGCCCTCCATCGCCGAGCTGCGCCGCCGGCTGGTGGAGCGCGGGCAGGATGCGCCGGACGTGATCCACAAGCGGATGCTGAAGAGCTGGGACGAGATCAGCCACTGGCACGGCTACGATTACGTGCTGATCAACGACGATCTCGACACCACCTTCGACCGGCTGAAAACGATCGTCTCGGCGGAACGGCTGCGCCAGGCCCAGCAACCGGGGCTGGTGCCCTTCATCCGGCATCTGCAGTCCGAGTTCGAGGAGAGCGAGGAATGATCTGGGAACTCGACGGGATCGCGCCGGAGATCGACGCCGAGGCCTGGATCGCGCCGGACGCGCAGGTGATGGGCAAGGTGGCGATGGCGGCCGGCAGCTCGGCCTGGTTCGGCGCGGTACTGCGGGGCGACAACGAGCTGATCTCGGTGGGCGAAAACTCCAACCTCCAGGAACACGTGGTCTGCCACACCGATCCCGGCTACCCGGTGGTGATCGGCCGCGACGTGACCGTGGGCCACAAGGCGATGATCCACGGCTGCGAAATTGGCGACGGATCCCTCATCGGCATGGGCGCCACGATCCTGAACGGCGCGCAGATCGGCGCGGGCTGCCTGATCGGGGCGGGGGCGCTGGTGACCGAGGGCAAGGCGATCCCGGAGGGATCGCTGGTGATGGGATCGCCCGGCCGGGTGATCCGCCAATTGGACGCCGCGGCGCGCGAAAAGCTGCTCGCCAGCGCCGCGCGCTACCGGGCCAACGCGGCCCGGTTCCGGGCCGGGTTGACGCCCATCGGCTGAGCGGGCCGGGGCAGGGTGGCGGCCCAACCGGGCGGGTGTGCGAGGTTTGTGCGAGCTCGCACAGGGGGCTAAGTCTCTGACGCTAATGAAGTTAGCGCTAACAACATTTGTGCTGTGCAAGGCGGGGATCGGGGGACTGTTCTAACGCGCGCGGGGCGCACCTTGACGCGGCCCGGGAGGCGCTTGCCCCGCAATCCCATCCGGGGCCGCGGCCCGCTTGCGCCGCGGGTCCATTGCGGCGAAACTCGTGCCTCGATGAGGGGCTGAACCATGAAAATCATGTGTCTGAACGGCTGGGGCGGCACGCTGCATGACGTGTTGCTGCCCTATCTCGCAGACGCGGCGCCGGACATCCTGTGCCTGCAGGAGGTCGTGCACAGCCCGGCGACGGGGCTTGATTGGCTGACCTACCGCGACGGGGATCATGTGCTGCCGCAACGGGCGAATTTCTTTCGCGATGTCTGCGCGGCCCTGCCGGCGCACCGGGCCGTGTTCTGCCCGGCGGCGCAAGGCATCCTGTGGGACGGCGACCGGCCCGTCCCGTCGCAATGGGGCCTGGCGACCTTCGTGCACGGGGCGCTGCCGATCGTCGGACAGGTGCAGGGCTTTGTGCACAAGGATTTCTCGCCGGACGGATACGGCGACCATCCCAGGTCGCGCTCTGCCCATGGGGTGCGGATCTATGATGTCGCGGCGGAGCGGTTCGTGAGCGTGACCCACATGCACGGGCTGCGCGATCTGAACGGCAAGATGGACACGCCGGAGCGCGCGGCGCAGGCGCACCGCCTGCTCGCGCTTTCGAACCAGCTCGCCGCGTCGGGGGACCTGACGGTGGTCTGTGGCGATTTCAACGTCGAGCCGGACAGCGAAACGCTGGCGATCCTCGGGGCCGCGGGCCTGACCGAGCTGGTGACCGGGCGGGGGCACGCGGGCACCCGCAGCGCGCATTACCGAAAGCCGGGCCGGTATGCCGATTACATGCTGGTCAATCGCGCGGACGCGGTGAAGGGGTTCGACGTTGTCCGCGACCCGGAGGTCTCGGACCATTGCCCCCTGGTGCTGCAGGTGCAGCGGGGTGCCGTGGGCGACGGCAAGGTTCAGCTTTGAAACCGTGATTGCCGGGCCAAATTCTTCACAAGAATTTGGGACGGACTTTTTTGAAAAGTCCGGTGCCCGGAGCGTCGGACCGGGCTCAATCCGTCCCGCGGTAGGGCTCG
>JAGRMP010000083.1 GCA_020441225.1 Maritimibacter sp.
CATTATGAGTCCGCATCCTAGCCGCTGCGGTTCAGTAATCCGTCTCCAGGCACACTCCCGAACAACCGATGGCGATCGCCGCCGCGTCTCCGCCATTGGTCATGTAGTTGCGAGGGCTGAGGAAATGTGTGACTGCCGAAATGTAGGCGTCGAGGGTGAACTCGGCCACAGCCCCGCTCACTTCCTCGACGATCCGCACGCCGTCCCCGCTCTCGTCCGCCTTCACGCGGACCTTAAGTATGCAATCGATCACGCGGTTCACCGGTACGAGTACCTTTATATCTCTGAACGTCCTTTCATCTTCCGAGGAACCCGTATGCCAAGCGGCGACCGGTGGCGATCGGTTCGTCAAAATGCCAAAGTGGGCACATCTACGACGGTCGCACCGCCATCGACCGTCAGCACCGCTCCGGTAATCATCGAAGCCTCGGTGGAGCAGAGAAACGCGACGGCGGAGGCGACGTCTTCCGGCAGGGCCGGTCTGCCGAGCGGCACATCCTTCGTGACCAGCGCGTAGGCGTCCTCGCGGCTGCCGAGGCCCTTTCGTTCCATCAGTTCCGACATTTCCATGTCGGCCATCTCGGTCCTGACCCATCCGGGACAAATGGCATTGCACCGCACGCCGTGCCGGCCATAGTCCCGCGCGATCGAGCGGGTCAGACCGATCAGTCCGTGTTTCATGGTCACATAACCGCAAGCTTCCGGGCCCGAGGCGAGCGCGGCGATGGAGGCCATCATCAGGATGTTGCCGCTGCTTCGGATCAATTCCGGCATGGCCGCACGGGCGGTGACCATCGCGGTGTTTAGGTTGGCCTCGACCGCCTTTGTCCAATCGCTGTCCGAGACGTCGGCCAAGGTGCCGAAGCCGAAGCCGCCGGCGTTGCAGACTACCACGTCGAGGCTACCAAAGCGGTCCATGGCCAGCTGGACAAGCGCCTCGGCGTGGTCCTTCGAGGCCGCATCGCCAGCGACGGCCAAACCGTTGCAAGAGGGCGCCACGGCCTCAATGGGCTCGGGCCGCCGGCCGGTGAGGATCACGTTCGCGCCCTCTCCCGCGAGGCGGCGAGCCGTCGCGGCCCCGATCCCGGTCCCGGCCCCGGTGACAATCACGGTCTTCCCGTCGAAACGGTTCATGGCAGTGCTCCCTTCGTCGACAGGTAGGCTTCGGTCAGGTCACGCGCGGTATCGATGAAGCGCGCATTGCGCGCCGCTGCCCCCTCCTCCTCCATGCGGGAGATAATCCACCCCACATAGGTTGCGGCACGCAAAACGAGGAACAGGTCGAGGGCCGCCAGGTCGAGACTGCGGACCGACAGATAGCCGTCGAGCAGCGCCGACTTCAGGTCCTCGAAATCCGGCTCGCTCCGGTTGCGGAGCAGAGTGGTTGCGATATCGAACTGGCGGAAGCCGAAGCCGCTGTCGTCGAAGTCGATGAGCTGCACCTTGTCGCCATTGACGAGGACGTTCTCTCTTACAAGGTCGGCGTGTATCAGCCCGAAATCGAGCTCGGCCTCGCGGGCCCTCAGCTCGGCCGTCGCCACCTTGCGAAGGCGTAGGAACAGCACTCGGTCATTCGGGGACAGTGTCGGGTTGTCCCAGAACCGGCCCCATACCGGAGCGTCGCCCAGCAATCCGTCGCGGTCCCAACGGCGTCGTATGAAGCCGTCGGGCAGCGGCCACGCATCGGAAACCACGTGCAGACGGGCCATCTCGCGCCCGATGTCGCGGAAAAGGCCAGGGCGGTCGCCGACCTCGAGCGGAAGGCCGGTCTTCCCCATCGGCTGGCCTTCGAGCCAGCTCAGGACGTCGACGGCGACCCCGTCGATCATGTGTAGGAACGCGCCCGCCTGAGAGGGGACCGGGGCCGGGACGCTGAGCCCACCCGAATCGGCAACATCCATCCACTGCAACTCGGACCGCAACTCGGCCTCCGAGCAATAGCCCGGACGGTGAAGGCGCAGGGCGTAGGCGGCGCCGTCATGATCGACGCGGTACACCTTGTTCTCCCGCGCAGCGACCAAGCGGCATTCCGCGTCGTCGAAGCCCCATAGAACCAGTGCTTTCTGGACTACGCCGCTCATGTGTGCAGCGGCGTATTGGAGAGCACGTCGTCGAGCGTGTCGAACAGAAGATCGGCGTTCTCAATAGAAAACGGCAGCGGCGGGCGGATCTTGAGCGTGTTCTTGTGCCGCCCAAGCTTTGAGTGGATCACCCCGCGATGGCGCATGGCATTGATGACGCGGTCGGTGAAGTCACTAGCCGGCTCCTTGGTTTCGCGATCAAGGACCATCTCCGCCCCGAAAATCAGACCCGACCCGCGCACGTCGCCGATGAACTCGTATTTCTGCTTCAGCGTCTCGAGCCGGCCCCGAGCGTGTTCTCCTACGACGCGCGCGTTCTCGACAAGACCGTTGTCCTCGATCTCCTCCAGAACCGCCATCGCAGCCGCGCAGGAGACCGGATTGCCGCCGAAGGTGTTGAAGTAGCGATAGCCTCTCCGGAAGGTCGCGAGAATCTCACTCCGGGTCACAACACCGCCGATCGGGTGCCCATTGCCCATGGGCTTGCCGAGCGTCATCACATCGGGGACAACGCCCAACTTCTGATGCGCCCACATATGCGTGCCTGTGCGGCCGAACCCCGACTGCACCTCGTCGCAGATCAGAAGACCACCCGCCATGCGCACAACCTCGGCCACCGGCTTCAGCCAACCGTCCGGGTGATCGGGGAAGCCTTCGTTCAGGAAATACGGACAAATCACCAGCGCCGCGAAACCGATGCCGGAGCGTTCGTGCTCGGCGATCTGCTCCGCCACGGCATCGGCAAAACGCGTGCCGTCCGGATCGGGGTTGCGGTAGCTGTCGGGCGCCTCGACAAAGCCGACATACTGACCGAGGCCGAAACCAACGGTGGGCTTGTTGGACTGACTGAGCTGGCTCACGAGCGCGGTATTGCCATGATAGGTCGCATCGGTCGCGATGATGCCGCGCTTGCCGGTCATGCCCTCGGCCATGCGCAGCGCGATGTCGTTCGCCTCCGATCCTGTGCAGGTCAGCACGGCGGTGTCGAGCGAGGCATCCATCGTGCCGGTCAGTTTCTCGACGTAGTCCAGGATGCCGTCGTGGAGATAGCGCGTGTGGGTGTTGAGCGTTCCGGCCTGACGGCAGATCGCCTCGACCACGCGCGGGTTGCAATGCCCTGCGACTGGCACGTTGTTGTAGCAATCGAGGTATTTGCGACCGTCGGCATCCCAGAGCCAGACCCCCTCGCCACGCACCACATGCACCGGGTCGTCGTAGAAGGTCGAGACGTTCGGTCCGAGGAGCCGCCGCCGGTCAGCAATCAGTGTTTGGGTGTCGCGATTCATGACGTGCCTCCTGTCGGTTCAGCATGTCTTACCCCTGCTGGCTGGAATGTTCATAATCCGGTCCCACCGGATCGGGCCCCGACTTAGCCTTGTGCTCGCGGATCAGTGTGCGGATGTGCAGGATCAGGATCGCGAGGATCATGACGAAGATGATCGCGGCGATAGGTCTGTTGATGAAATCGAGCGGCGTCTTAACTGCCGCCATGGCCGTGCGCAGTTTGACCTCCATGATCCCGCCCAGGACCATGCCGAGGATGATCGGAACGATCGGCAGGTTCAGCCGCTTGAGGATTAGCCCGAAGACACCGAAGCCCGCTGCAATCGCGCAATCCGTAATCGAGTTGCGCAGGGAATAGACGCCGATGAAGGAGAGCGTCAGGATCATCACGCCGAGAAACCGGGTCGGGATCTGCATGATGCGAAGCAGCAGATTTGTCGAAAACAGCAGAAACACCAGAACGATGACGTTCAACAGGATGAGCGCGAGATAGAGGGCCACGACGAAATCGAGCTGTGTATTGAAAAGCTGCGGCCCCGGAATGACGTTGTGCACGTAGAAGACCGACAACATCATCGCCGTCAGGGCTTCCCCGGGGATGCCCAGAGCGAGAAGCGGAATCATCGCTGCGGCAGGCACGGCGTTGTTTGCCGCTTCCGACGCCACCAGCCCTTCGGAAGAGCCTTTGCCGAATTTCTCAGGCGTTTTCGAGGTCTTCTGGGCGTAGGTGTAGGACAGGAACTGAGCTGTGAATTCGCCGACGCCCGGAATCATCCCCATCAGTACGCCCATGGAGGATGAGAACGTTGCGATCCGCTTGATCCCGAACAACTCCTTGAAGCCGGAGAGCATGTTGCCTTCGACCGACGCCTTCTCTGGCGTGTGATCCCTCTCGACCAGAAGCAGAAGAGCCTGGCTGATGGCAAAGAGCCCCAGGACCACGACAATCAGGTCGAACCCGGACGTCAACCAGGACAGATCGAAGGTGTAACGTTTGGAGTATTTGACGGGTTCCAGGCCCACGGTGCCAAGAAAGATGCCCAAACAGGCCAGTTTGCCGGCCGCGAACGTCTGACCCCGATGCGCCACCACGACGAGCAGAATGCCCATGAAAGCCGCCAGGAAGATTTCGCGGCTGCCGAACTGAGGCGCGATCCAGGCCAGGACCGGCGACAGGACAATCAGGCAGACAACCGAGAAGATCCCGCCGAAGAACGACGCCGTATAGGCCAGAGAAATCGCCCGGTGGCCTTCGCCGCGTTTCGTCATTGGGTAGCCGTCGTAGGTCGTCAGCGCATTGACGGGTGTGCCGGGCGTGTTGATGAGGATCGCAGGAATTGCGCCGCCATACATCGAACTGCCGTAGATCCCGAGCAGCAGGGTCAAGCCCACGATCGGCTCGAAGGCAAAGGTCGCGGGCAGGAGGATGGCGATGGCAATGGCCGGACCGACACCCGGAAGAGCGCCAATAATCACGCCCCCGATGGATCCGATCATCAGAGCGACCAGAACGTCCCAATGGGCGAGAATCTCGAAGCTTGAAAGCAAGGTATCCATGGTGGCCTCAGAGGTAAGTCATCGCAAAGGTGCGGATTGAGACGGGCAAATACTCGTAGACCTCTCCTGCGGGGATCTTCACCTGGAGGAACCCCCGGAACACCAGAGCGGTGACCGCGCCAAAGAGAACGGCGATCATAAGCGTTTGCCAGCTTCTGAAACCGGCGCGCAATACCAGAAACAAGGTGAATGCCATCGTCATCGGCAAATACCCACCCCGAGGTACGAGCGCGACGTAGATCAGGAAATAAAGGACGTATTCGAAGGATCGCAGCCAGAATGCCACCTCGGTCCATCTGCCGGGTATACGTGGCGATAGGATGGATCCCAGCAGATGAAACGCGCCGAAGACCGTCATCCCCACCACAGCAATCCCGGGCCACAAGGCAGGTTGCCCGTACCATGGCGTGCGTTTGGCCCAGGTCGTCTGCTCGCCGAGCTGGCTGAGGAGGAACAGAGCAAAAAAGAGGAAAACGAAAGCAAAAATGAGATCGCCGGGGCGCCGGTAGCGCTGGAAGAGTTCTTGAAAGATCCTAAGTCTCACCATTGCTACTGGCGCTCCTTGTGCGCTGAATTGGATATGTTGGAAGCGGAGCGCGAGAGGGGGACGCGCCCCCCTCTCGCTTCGGCATCGATCTACTGCAGAAGATCCTGGATCTCCGCGTTGACAGCCGAGTCAGAGTCGATCTGTGCGGCGGACTGGGCCGCGTCTTTCCAGTACAGGAGCGCACCCGTATCTCGCGACAGAGCCTGAGCGGCCTCGGTCTCGAGTGCCGCTTTCGCGGCCGCTTCGATCTTGTCGCGCGCGTCTTGCGGCGTGCCGGTCGGCACGAAGAGGCCGTTCCACAGAGACAGCGTCAGTTCGGGAACGATTTCGGCGATTGTCGGAGTGTCCGGCGTCAGCGATGTGCGGTTCTCGCCGATGCTCGCCAGTATTTTGAGATCGTCGATGCAGGGCAGGAGAGTTTGCAGCGTCGCGTTGACGACATCGACGTCGCCGGAGGCCAGAACGTTGCAGTCCAGGAGGTCAAACGCTGCTTCGGACGAGAAGTCCCAACCGGTCTTCTGGGCTGCGGCGAAGGTAACCTGCGTCGGCGCCAGGAACGACCCGTAGTGCCCAAGCGACACGTCGTTGTCCTTGCCGTAGGCGGCCAGCTCTTCCCAGGTATCGTAGGGCTGGCTCGCCAGGGTTGCGATCACGAAGGGATAGGTCAGGAAGATTCCAACGGGCTCGAACGGATTGGGGTCAAGTTCCGGAATGCCGATCGTCGGGCCGACCACCGGGATGTCGATCACGAAAGAACCGACCGTATAGCCGTCCGCGGGGGCGCCCGCGACTTCGACGGCACCCGGGAACGGACCGCCGCCGCCCCCGGGCTTGTTCACCACCGCGGCGGGCACGCCGTACATATTCTGGAACTGGTCGGCGATCATGCGCGTCAGAATGTCCTCAAGGTCGCCGGGGGGGAACGGCACGACAAACTCGACCGGCTTCTCGGGGAACTCCGCGAGCGCGGCGGTCGCGCTCATGAGGACAGCCAGTGCAGATAGTCCCAGTGTGGATTTCATTTTTTTTCTCCGTTGTGTTGGACTTCGTTTCGTTTTGGGGCTTTGATTTTTCTGTGGAAGCGCCCGTCGTGCCTATTCTCGTCGCTCTGCCGCCGGCACGACGCCTTCGGTCACCCATCGATCAAAGATGTCCAAGGCGAGGGCAGAGAATTCCGGGTCATTGATATGTGCGTCGGTTTCACTGACTGAAACATTGTCGGCAGCCGTGACGCGAAGTTCGGTCAGGAAGGCTTTGAGTCCTTCAGGATCGTGGCAGTCGGCACCGGGTTTGTCCCATTCTTCGATGCCCCCATTGGGGATGATAAGATGTGTTGGCGCGCAGCTTTCGCCGAGACGTCTGTTCAGTTCGCGAGCGATCTCGCGTCTCTCTTCGGCGTTGTAGGTCGTGTTCTTCACCAGCTTGTTGTGCGTGTGCAGCGGCCGGTCCCTGAATCGCTCTGGAATGTCCTGCCAGCCGGCAAAATCGATAAGATCCATGCAGCCCGGTGCGACAAGTTGCGGAATCCCCGCCCTGCCCGCCGCGCGGTGGCGATCCTTTCCGGCATTGACGACGGAACCGGCCATCAGATTGCCAAGCTCCGAGCCGGCGAAATCGAACACGCAGACGAAGCCATTTTGCGCGGCAATCTGCTCGAAGGCCATGCCGCCCATCCCCATTGCGTGGAACACCGCGACTTCGTAGCCGCGCTCCTCCAGAGCGGGCTTGAGGATCTTGATGTACTTCAAACAGGACGTGCCGAGCGAGGTGACGCCGACGACCGGCCTGTCGCCAACCGAAGGCTCGGCGGCGCGCGCAGCCCCCAGCACCGCCCCCGCGGCCTGGGCCAGCGAGGATCGGCAAATCGCATTCAAACCGTAAAGCCCGCCCGCCCAGAGGATCATCTGGATGTCAGGCGACAGGCGCTCGGAAGGAATGAGTGCCGAGAAAGACACCGTCGAGACCACGTATTTCGGCAAGCCGAGCGGCAATCCCTGACAAACATCGAGCGCCAAATCCGTGCCCATCGTTCCGCCGAGGATGATCACGCCGTCGATGGTCCCTGCGTCGCACAACTTGCGCGACAGGGCACAGGAGCCTTTCGACATGATGTTCATCGCGATGTGTTCGCTGCCGCTGGCGATGGCCTGCTCGATCGAGCTGCCCCCCGCCTCAGCGACCTCGTGCTTGGAGATGTCAGTCGGCACTTCGGGGTCGCCCAGAACGCTGACATCGAGCGTCAGGGTCCGCCCACCCAGGGAGCGAATCTTTCCGGCGATGAAATCAAGCTCATCGTTCTTTGTATCGTACGTGCCGATGATCAGGATTGTCTTGCCGGTCATGTCTTCTGGTCCCCCCTTCGTTCAACCGCGCATGATGGCGCCGGACGGATCGTAGAATGGCGCAAGTTGAACCTTCAGCGGGTACATCTCGCCCGCGATCTGCACGTCGAAGCCGCCCTCTTCGATCCAGGCTTTGCTGACGCCGCCATCCTTGTGAATGCTGGCGAGGCCGACCATCGCCTCAAGGCGGAAACCCCAGTCGCCCGAAGTAACATGGCCGACGATCTCGCCGTCGCGCCAGATGGGTTCGTTGTGGATGAGGTAGGGGCCGGTGTGGTCGACGCCTTCGACGATGCAGGACACGGTGCGGAACGGCTGCGCCGGCCCATTGACTTTCTGCTCTGCCAACCGTTCCCGGCCGAGGAAGTCCTCCTTGCCAAGGTTCACCGCGAAGCCGAGGCCAGTCTCATAGGGCGTGTCGTCCTCGGCGATGTCGTGGCCGAAGTGGCGGAAGCCCTTTTCAAGGCGACAGGCATTCATCCCAAACATGCCCATGTGTTTCAGGCCGTGTTTGGCGCCCTCTTGCACCAACGCCTCGTATACGCCGGGCAGAAACTCGGTCGAGACCATCAGCTCATAGCCGAGCTCGCCCAGGAAAGACCGTCGGATGGCCCAACCGCGCGCATAGGCAATGTCAATCTCGCGCGCCGCGCCGAAGGGAAAGACCGCATCCGACAGATCGTCGCCGGAGAGAGCCGACAGGATTTCGCGCGATCTGGGACCATGGAGCGAAATTAGCCCGTAGGCCGAGGTCGCGTCGAACACCTCGAGCTGCCAGTCGAGGTCGGCATGGTCCTTAATCCACGCCTGATCACGGATCTGGCTTGGGTGGCCGGTGATGACCATGAAACATTCGGGGCCGGTACGGGTCACGGTGACATCCGCCTCGATCCCGCCGCGCGCGTTCAGGAACTGCGTGTAGACCGAGGCGCCAACCGCCACATCCATCTGCGCGCCACAGACCCGGTTGAGCGCCCTGACCGCATCCGGCCCCTGCACCTGAATCTTGGCATACATCGACTGGTCGATCAGGACCGCTGCATCGCGCGCGGCCAGGCATTCGGCCTGGACATGCGGCGCCCAATCCTTCCAGCGCAGGTTCGGCTCCTCGTTCCAGCCCTTGTTTTCGGGGTCATAGTACATCGGGATTTCCCAGCCGATCCGCTCGGCAAAGGTCGCGCCGGCCTCGGCCAGCCGGTCGTGGAGCGGCACGCGGCGCACCCCGCGAGCCGAGTGGATCTGCCGCCCGACCCAGGAGACGCCGTAGTGAAAGCCCACCGATTCCGCCGCCCGTTCGCGATTGTAGCGGGTGTTCGACTGGAAGGGATGCGCACGCCGCGCCAGCATCGGCCCCATCCCGCGCGACGGTTCGCCGTCGATCATCCATTCCGCCATGGTCAGCCCGACGCCACCCGAGTTGAGGATGCCGTTGGAATTCATGCCGGTCGCGACGTAGAGCCCCTTGATCTCGGCGGTCGGCCCCAGATAGGGCCGCCCGTCCGGGGTGAAGCTTTCGGGCCCGTTGAAGAAGGTCTGGATGCCCATCTCGCCGAGCGCCGGCATCCGTTCGAACATCTTTTCGAGGTTGGGTTCGACATGATCCATGTCGAAGGGCAGCTCGTCGAATTCGAAATCCTCCGGGATCCCGTTCGCACCGTAGGGCTTGCCCTTCTGTTCGAAGGCCCCGATCAGCAGCTTGCCGGTATCTTCCTTCCAGTAGGTGCGTTCTTCGGCGATGTTCAGGATCGGCAGGGTCCTGGGCAGGCCCGCCACCGGCTCCGTGACGATGTAGAAATGCTCGGTCGCATGGAGGGGGACGGTCACGCCCTTGGCTTTCGCGAACAGGTGGCTCCACATGCCGCCGGCCAGCAGCACCTTGTCGGTCGCGATCACGCCCCGGTCCGTTTCCACGGCGACGACCTTGCCCTCCTGCACCACAAGGTCGGTCACCTTGGTGTTCTCGAAGACCTGCGCCCCGTTCGCGCGTGCGCCCTTGCTCATCGCGACGGTCACGTCGAGCGGGTTCACCTGGCCGTTCGAGGGCACGAAGAAGGCCGACTTGACGTCCGAGGTCTCGATCCACGGCCACTTTTCCTGCAGCTCGGCCACGGACAGGAGCTGCGTCTCGATGCCCATACGCACCGCGTGGTCGTGGCTGCGCAGGAGCTGCTCGTGCCGCACCGCGCCGAGCGCGAGATTGATGGTGCCGTTGGGCTTGTAGCCGGTCGCTTGACCCGTCTCTTCCTCGAGATCGCGGAAGAGCCGGGCGGTGTACTTGCCGAGCTCAGTCTGCGCGGTGCTGTCGCGCAGCTGACCGACGATGCCCGCGGCATGCCAGGTTGTCCCGCTGGCAAGCTTTCGCCGTTCGATCAGGACAGCGGGCACGCCGCGTTTCGCAAGATGGTAGAGTGTCGAAACGCCGATGATACCACCGCCAATGACGACGACCGGGGCGGTTTCGGGAAGGGGGCTGGTCATCTGGTTTCGGCCTTTCATCACGGCGGGGCCACTGGGGCCCGCAGGAGTCGTTTGCCAGGCAGCATGGCGAGACCAGGCCCTCGCTCAAAAGGAAATGCACCGACGGTGCGATTATCGCACCATGGGTGCGATATTCTGGTATGACCGACGGAGAGGGGATTACTCACAATCCCGAACGATGCCGAAGGACTGTAGCGGGAGCGACCGATGACAACCGTCGACAAAGCCATGACCCTGCTGCGCCAATTCTCTCTGGAGCGGCTTGAGATCGGCTTGAACGACCTTGCCCGACTGACGGGCGAAGACAAGGCCGTTGTCCGCAGGATTTTGGTTTCGCTTATGAAAAGCGGCTTCGTTGAGCAGAATCCGGAGAACCAACGATATTTTCTGGGTTCCGGCTTTCTCGCCCTTGCACGGTTGCGCGAAGCGACGATCCCGATGGTGAAAGCGACGCAGATCGTCTCTGCCTGGCTTTGTAAAAGGACGAACGAGACAGTCCATGTCAGCATTGCAGGACAGACTGGCATGTCGACGGCGGCCTACAACCTGCCGCCGCGTGGGAATGTCATAAACCTACGCCCTGCGGACAGGTATCCGTTCCACTCGTCCTCATCCGGCCTCGCCTATCTGTCGTTTTGCGCACCGGAGACCCAGGACCGCCTCATGGCGCTTCCAAAGGATAGGCTGACGCGTTTCACGGTAACGGACCCCGATGACCTTCGGGCACTCTTCGAGGTGACTCGCGCTCAGGGCTATGCCTGCACACGAAACACGGTTGAAGAGGGCGTAGCCAGCGTTGCCATGCCGTTCTTTCTGGGCTCGTCGGACCCATCGGGCACGATCTCGATCGCGGTGCCCGATCTGAACCTGACACCGGAGCACATGAGCTTCCTTCTGGACAGCCTGCGCGCAGGTGTCGGACGTTTGGAGACCGCCCTGGTAGGAGGGCCGCACTCCGAACAACCAAAAGACGTATCGGATGATTGATTGACGAGGCCTGAACCGGACAACCTAGAGGCCGCCATGTACCAAGACGCAAAATCCTTGAAAGATAACAACGCACGCCATCTCTGGCACCCGATGTCGCATCCGGCCGACAATGACTTCTGTCAGCGTCTTTGGAACCTCTGAATTGATTTTGGATTGGAGGGTTTCCGGCTCATCGCAACCGCCAAGGAGTGGAGATGAGACAGAAACCTGGACCACGGAAAGAACCTGGCGTGAAGGTCGTGAGGGATATTCAGAGGCGGACCAGGTAGCACTATTCAGCCGAAGAGTGGATCCGGGTCCTGCTGGAGGTGCTGTGGGGTCTCCCTGAACAATCGAAGGCGACCGGTGCCGCCGTTCCTCCGTAGTTCATAGCGTTGCGCAAATTTGGAAACTCGGCCGCAGCAGGGATTTCCGTGTTGACTGTGACCTCGGCGACCGCGCCGCTCACTTCCTCGACGGTCCGCACGCCGATGCTGCGGCCGCTGCTGTTCGGGACGGCGACGAGGGTGAGCGTTAGGACGACCGTCATGCCGTGGACCGGGAAGTCCCCGCTGAGATCGGTAGGCGTCGGCGCGTTGGGGCCTTCGTTCCGCACGAGTTGCCAGTTGTTCTGGGTGCCGCGCGGCAAAGCAAAGCCAAGGTGCCGGGCTATGGAAAAGTGAGTTGGCGGTCGTCGGGCGCGTTTATTGTGCCCGCGGACCCAGATCGGCGCTCAACCCAGCCGCTGACCGGTCCATAGTCCGTCGGACCGAATGCGCGCCAACATGTTTCGTGTGTTCGATACGTGCCACCGCCCGCCCCGCCGCGTCAGGATGTTCCGCGAATTGAGGCCGTCGGCGATCTCGCGGAGCGACCTGCAACCCTGATCCTGCAACTCCACCAGAACCGGTGCTAGCGATCGGGCGAACTCATTCGCATTGACCGACTCCACCGCCCTACGCGCCGCACCGCCCTTCCCTGCCGCCTGAGCGCCGCGGCCCCGTTGGGGTTACCCAGCTTCACTCCGCTTGCGTTGGCAGCCTGGACCGCCTCCTTGGTTCGGTGCGAGATCGCCACGCGTTCCTGTTGGGCCACCAGCGCCATGACACAGACGGTGAGGTCGTTCGCCTCCGGCATGTCGACGTCGAGGAACCGGACGCCGCTGTCGAAGCCTGCGATCGCTATATTGCTGCTCTGACCGCGTGCGCGGTCGTGGCGCTGCCGTGACGAATTTGTCCTATCGGGCTTCCTTCCATTCCAATGAATGGATCGCACCTTCAAACCCTGGTATCAAACACACTCGCATGAGCATTTGCTTCCCTGTCCAAGCGCAAAGCGGGGCGGGAACTTGCCCCGCTCCGCTCCGCCTCTCAGGCTTTGGCACCTCTACAGCCAACTTGGGCACACACCAGACTCCTGCACGCGGAGCGTCTGAGGGATCCCCGATCACGCCGCCGGGTTGACCTTGATCACGCCACGGCGAATCTGGTCTTCTTCAATCGACTCGAACAGGGCGCGGAAATTGCCCTCTCCAAAGCCGTCGTCACCCTTGCGCTGGATGAACTCGAAGAAGATCGGCCCGATCACGGTCTTGGAGAAGATCTGCAACAGGATCCGCGTCTCGCCGCCGCCGACCACGCCCTCGCCGTCGATCAGGATACCGTGTTTTTTCATCGCCTCGACGGACTCTTCGTGGCCCTTCACCCTGTCGCGGCTCATCTCGTAATAGGTATCCGGCGGCGCCGGCATGTAGCGCATGCCCGCCTCCGCGATCCGGTCGGTGCCCGTGTAGATGTCTTCCGTGCCAATGGCGATGTGCTGGATCCCCTCGCCCTTGTAGCGGCGCAGGTATTCCTCGATCTGGCTCTTGTCGTCGGTCGCTTCGTTGATCGGAATGCGGATCTTGCCGTCGGGCGAGGTCAGCGCACGGCTGACCAGCCCGGTCATCTTGCCCTGGATGTCGAAGAACCGGATTTCGCGGAACTTGAACGTTTCGGCGTAGAACCGATACCAGGTGTCCATGTTGCCGCGGATCACATTGTGGGTGAGGTGGTCGAGGTAGTAGAAACCGAAGCCCTGTGGTTTCGGATCGGCCTCGCCCAGCCAGTCGTATTCGGCCGCGTAGGCGCTGCCCTTGTCGCCGTAGGTGTCGACGAAATAGAGCAGCGAGCCGCCGATGCCGATCACCGCCGGCACGTCGAGCGACTTGCCGGGTCCGGTGTATTCGGTCGCACCGAGGTCGAGCGCCCGCTTCAGCGCCACTTGCGCGTCCACCACCCGCCAGGCCATCGCCGGCGCACAGGGGCCGTGGGCTTCGATGAACCCGGCCGCATGGCTCGCGGGCTCGGCGTTGAGCACATAGGTGATGTCGCCCTGGCGGTAGAGCGTGATCTCCTTGGTGCGGTGGTTCGCCACCGGGACGAAGCCCATCTGGCGGAAAGTCGCGTCGAGTTTTTCCGGCTCCGGATGGGCGAATTCGACGAATTCGAACCCGTCGGTGCCGACCGGGTTGTCTTCGGAAATCTCTGCCTTCGGGGCATTATGCGGGAACGGTCCCATGATGTCCTCCTGTTCGCTGGATTGTCTCCAGCATGGCAGGTTGCGCGCGCACGGGGCTTGCAAAGTTGCGGCAGGATGTCGCAGGCTTGCACGGTATCGGACAGATGGAGCGCCATGATGCACGAACCGCGCATAGATGGATATGACCGTGCGATTCTAGACGCACTCCAGCGCGACGGGGCGATGACCAACGCGGGGCTCGCCGAGGTGGTCCACCTCTCGGCCTCGCAATGCTCGCGCCGCCGCGCGGCCCTGGAAGCCGCCGGGCTGATCGAGGGCTACACCGCCCAGCTCAGCGCGGCAAAGCTCGGCTTCGGCCTGCGCGCCGTCGTGCGGGTGAACCTCAAGGATCACGGCAAGGGCGCGGATACCGACTTTGCCCGCTTCGTCGAAACCGCCTCCGAGGTGATCTCCGCCTTCTCCGTCTCGGGCGATGCCGACTACATCCTCGACATCCATGTGCGCGACCTGGCAGCCTTTGCGGATTTCATCCACGCCCGCTTGCTGCCCCACCCCCTCGTCAGCCAGGTGCGCTCCGAAATCGTGCTCAAGACGTTGAAGGACCGCAGGGGGCTGAATTTATCGGGGATCTGAGCGCGCCGACGCCAAGGGCCGGGCGCGAGGGGCAGGCGCGAGGAAGCCCCGATCCGAGGATCGGGGCCCCTTGTGGAACCATGGTACGCCGGTCGCCTATTTCGCCGGCGGGGCCGGGTGGATGAAGGGCCAGGGCGAAGCGTCGCCGCCGCGCTCCACGGGCACTTCGATCACCACTGGCGCATCGGCGGCCAGCGCCACTTCCAACGCGGTTTTCAGCTCTGCCGGGTCGGTGGCGCGGATGCCTTTGACGCCGAAGCTCTCGGCCAACGCGACGAAGTCGGGGTTCTCGAGGTCCGCGCCCAGCAAGCGGTTGCCGTAGGCATTTTGCTGGTCGCGCCGCACGTTGCCGTAGGCCGCGTTGTTGAACACCACCGCCACGACGTTGATGCGGTGTTGCGCGGCGGTGGCCAGTTCCTGCACGCCGAACATGAAACCGCCGTCGCCGGAGATCGAGATCACCGCCTTGTCGGGGTTGGCGACCTTGACGCCAAGCGCCGTGTTGAAGCCAAAGCCGAGGTTGTCCTGATAAGCGCAGGTGACGTATTGGCGCGGCGCATACACCGGGAAGCACATGCGCGCGGTAAAGCCGACCTGACTGACCTCTTCGACGAAGAAACCGTCGCGCGGCAGCACCTCGCGGATCACCTTGAGATAGCCTTCCTGCGGCTGCACCGAGGTCAGCGCCTCGGCGGCGGCGGCGGACAGAGCGCGGTATTCGGCGCTCCGATCCGCGCGCGCCCCGACCTTGTCTTTCAACGCGGCGATCAGGGCGCGGGTGCCCTCGGCGGCATCGGCGACAACCCCGAGGTCGGGCTTCAGGCGGACAAACTCGGTCGGGTCGATGTCGATGCGCAGGGTCTTGAGGCCCTCGGGGAACCAGCGCCAGCGGAAGTGCTGCAACTCCAGTCGCGAGCCGATGCCGATTAGGAGGTCGCACTCGGGCCAGAAATTCCATGCCGCCGGGGGCAAAAGCGCGAGGTCGTCATCCTCGGGCATCACGCCCTTGCCTTGCCGATGCGCGGTGACTGGCGCTTGTAGGAGGCGCGCCAGGTCCCGCACTTCGTCAGAGGCCTCCCAGGCGCCGCCGCCGACCATGATCATCGGGTTTTTCGCCGCCGCGATCATCTCGGCCGCCGCCGCGATGGCATCGGGATCGGGCGTGGGGGCCGCACGCGGGGCGGTGGCCGTCGGGGCGGCAACTTCGGCGGCCATGCCAAACACATCCCACGGTGCCTCGATGCCAACCGGGCGCTGGCGTCCCGATTTCATCTGGCAAAACGCCTCGGCCATGGTCTCGCCGGCCTCGGTCGGATGGTCAATCCGGTCGGCCCATTTGGTCAGGCCCTTGAGGGTGCCAAGGTGGTCGGGCAGTTCGTGAAGCTGGCCGCGCCCCTGACCGATCAGGTGCGACATGATGTTGCCGGTCACGCACATCACCGGCGTATTGGCGCCGTATGCGGTGCAAAGGGCCGCCCCCGAGTTTAAAAGCCCCGGACCGGGCACCACGGTGTAGACACCGGGCTTGCCGGAGGAGCGCGCGTAGCCATAGGCCATGTAGCCCGCACCCTGTTCGTGGCGCGTGTGGATAAAGCGCATGCCCTCTTCCCGCGCCAGGGCGTCGTTGAAGTCATACATATGCGCGCCGGGGATGCCGAACACGGTGTCCACACCATTGGCGGTGAGGGATTTGGCGATCACTTCGCCGGTGGTGAGCTTGGCCATGTCGGTTCCTTATTTGGCGATCGAGAGAACTTGCACATTGGTGTATTCACGCAGGCCATCTTCGGAAAACTCAACCCCGATGCCCGACTGCTTGACGCCGCCCATGGGCACAGTCGGGTTGAGCACGGCATGGCGGTTGACCCAGCGGGTGCCGGCCTGAAGGCGCTTGGCGACCTCGGCGGCCTCGGCGGTGTCATTGCCCCAGACCGAGGCGCCAAGCCCGACCTCAAGGCTGTTGGCCGCGGCCACGGCCTCGTCGACGGTCTTGTAGGCGATGATCGGAATGACGGTGCCAAATTGCTCATCGCGCACCACGTCCATGTCGGCGGTGCAGCCGGTCAGAACGGTGAGCGGATAGAAATAACCGGGGCCCTCAGGCGCCTCGCCACCCGTCAGCACCCGCGCGCCCTTGGCCTTGGCGTCCTCGACCATTCCCGACACCTTCTTGAACTGCAAGTCATTGGACAGGGGGCCGATGAGATTGCCCTCCTTCATGCCGTCGCCCACCGGTATGGCGGCGACAAATTCCGCCAGCGCCGCGCCCACGGTCTCGACGTCATCCTCGTGCACATAGAGCCGCTTGAGGCAGGAACAGGTCTGGCCCGCGTTGATGAAAGTGCCCCAGAACAGGGGCTCCATCAGTGCCGACATATCGGTGCCCGGCAGGATGATACCGGCGTCGTTGCCGCCCAGTTCCAGCGTCAGTTTCTTCAGCGTCGGGCCCGCGCGTTCCATGATCCGGCGCCCGGTCGGGATCGAGCCGGTGAAGGTGATCTTGTCGATGTCCGGGTGCGTTGAGATCCGGTCGCCGACCTCGGCGTCGCCGGTCACGGCATTGAGCACACCGGGCGGCAGGATATCCGCCGCGTTGATCAGCTCGACCAGCTTCAACGTCGACAGCGGGGTATAGGGCGAGGGCTTGATGACGACGGTGCAGCCGATGCGGATCGCCGGCATGATATGCCAGATGCCGATCATCAGCGGCCAGTTCCACGGCGTGATCGAGGCGACGACGCCCACCGGCTCGCGGTGCACTTCGACGCGCTCTTCGTCATTGTCGATCAGCACCTCGGGGCGCAGCGACAGCCCGGCGGTGACGCGGGTCCAGCCCACCGCACCTTCGACCTCGAAATTGGCGCCGGGGCCGGTTTGCGGCTTGCCTTGCTCCTGGGTGATCAAGCGCGACAGTTCGGCGGCATTGGCCTCGATCAGATCGGCGATCCTGTGCAGCGCGGCGGCGCGGTCTGCGTCCGGGGTTGCGGCCCAGCCCGGGAAGGCAGCGCGCGCGGCGGCGACGGCGGCGTCAAGCTCGGCGATCGTGCCAAGTGCACAGTCGGCGGCGGCGGCGCCACTGGCGGGGTTGATGACCTCAAAGGTCTCTGCCGTCTCAACCTGTTTGCCGTTAATCGTGAGCGCGAATGTCATGAGTTTCCTCCCGGTTTATGTCTCTGGCAGTGATACGTGCCGCTCCGTCAGGCCAATGGCGTGGGGCCCGTCGCGTTGGCGACGTCCCTATGAGTCCCACGCGAGCTTGAAATCCTCGCGAAACGCAAAGCGCGTCAGATGCTGTTCTATGACGCTCTGCCAGCGCCTGAGATCGCCACGCGGGCCGGTTGTGGCCACCACATCCAGCGCCTCCGGCGTCGCCGTCATCTCGATGCGATTGCCATTGTCGAAACGGATGCGCCCTTTGGTGGCGTCAAACGTGACCTCGGCCTTGTGCGACCAGTGCTTACAGAGCTGTTGCAGGTATTTGCTGGCCGCCTCGGTCTCGGCACGCCCCGTGGCGCTTTGGTCGGGCAGAAGCGAAAGCGCGGCGGCGGCACTGCCCCGCAGCCCTGAGGCCAGCAGCGTGACGTCGATGGCGGTGGCCACAAAGCACGCGCCGATCTCGAGGCAGGCCTTCTGCATCGCCGGTTGTAGCGTCAGGATGCCGCCCGCTTTGCCTGCGGCAACGATCTTGCGCATGGCCGCGAGCACTACCTCCTCGACCTCCGGCGCGCCCGCATCGCCAAGGTGGCCCATGTCGGCCGCAAGGTCCGATGGGCCGATGAACACCCCGTCAACGCCCTCAACGTCGAGGATCTCGTCGAGGGCCTCGATGCCGGCCCTGTTCTCGACCTGCACAAGCAGGCAGACCTCGTCGCCAGCGGTGCGCAGGTAGTCGGGGATCGCCGCGAAGCCAGAGGCGCGCGCCAGCGCCGAGCCCACCCCGCGAATGCCCAGCGGCGGATAATTGACAGCGCGCACGAGGTCGCGCGCTTGCGCCGCGCTTTCGACCATCGGGATCAGGAGCGTCTGCGCGCCCGCGTCCAGCAGTTGCTTGATCATCCAGCTTTCGCCAATGGTCGGACGCACGATCGCGTGGCTGCCAGATGCGGCGATGACCTGCAACTGACCGATGATCGAGCGCAGATCGTTGGGGGCGTGTTCGGCGTCGATGAGCAGCCAGTCAAACCCGGCATGGGCGGCGATTTCCGACACATACGGATCGGCGAGGCCAAGCCAGCAACCCATCTGCGGGGTTCCCGCCCTGAGCGCGGATTTGAACGGATTATGCGGGGCTGACAATTTTTCGTCCTTTACGCGAAGCCGATTTCGACCGAGCCAAACGGGCCGAAGTCGGCATGGATCTGCGCGCCCGGCGGGCATTCGACCGGGCGGATGAAGCTGCCAGACAGGATGACCTGCCCGGCCTCGATGCTTTGGCCGTATTGCGCCATGCGCCGCGCCAGCCAGACCACGCTTTCGACCGGATCGTTCAGAACGCCCGCGCCAAGCCCGGTCTCTTCGACCTCGCCGTCGCGTAACGTGATCGCCCCGACCCAGCGCAGGTCGAAGGCATCGACCGCGTGGCGGTCGGCGCCCAGAACGATACCGGCGTTGGCCGCGTTATCGCTGATCGTGTCGAGCACGCTGCGGGTCTTGCCGGTCGCCTGGTCCACCCGCTCGATCCGGGTGTCGAGGATCTCAATCGACGGGGCGACATAATCGGTCGCGGCGATGACGTCCTCGCGGGTGAGGGTCTCGCCGCCAAGCCCCGCCTTCATCACGAAGGCAATCTCGGCCTCGATCCGCGGCTGGATGAAGCGCCCCGCGGGCACGGTGGCTCCGGTGCCGAACGCCATGTCGTCAAACAGGATACCGCTGTCGGGCGTGCTGATGCCCAGAGCATATTGCATCGCCTTCGAGGTCAGCCCGATCTTCCAGCCGATGACCCTGCGGCCCTGCGCCAGCTTTGCTCGGTAGATGGCATTCTGCACCTCGTAGGCGTCGTCCATCGTCATCTCGGGGTGACGCAGGCTCAGATGACCGATCTGTCGACCGGTCGCCTCCGCCTCGAGCAGGTCTGCCGCCGCGCGGGCATGTGCCTCGGGGGTCATACCACTTCGTCCTCGACGCCGTTTCGCAATGTGCCGATGCCGGCAACCTCAACCTCCACCACATCGCCGGGCTTGAGATAGCGCGGCGGATCGAACCGCGCGCCCGCGCCGGTGGGCGTGCCGGTGACGATGACGTCGCCGGGCAGGAGCGTCATGAAGGTCGAGATGTAGGCAATCTCTTCGCGGATCGGGAACATCATCCGATTGAGCGTGTCGTCCTGGCGGACCTCGCCGTTGACACGGGTGATGATGTGGGCATCGTCAAGCTGGGCCGCTTCGGTGAAGGGCACGAGCCACGGCCCGATGGCGCCGGAGCGATCCCAGTTCTTGCCTTGGGTGACGTTAAACTTCGCGTGGCGCACCCAGTCGCGGATCGTGCCTTCGTTGCACAGGGTGAGGGCTGCGATGTGGTCGTAGGCGTCCTCGGGTTTGATCCGCCGCCCGGACGTGCCGATGACGATGGCGACCTCGCCTTCATAGTCCAGCGTGTGGTTTTCGGGCGGGCGGATCAGCGGCTGACCATGCCCGGTAAAACCGCTGGCAAACCGCGGAAACAGGCTCATGTATTTCGGCTGCGCGCTGCCGTCCTTGTATTCGGCATTGCGGTCGGGAAAGTTCACGCCGACGCAAAGAATGCGTGGCGCGTTGGGCAGCACCATCTCGTAGACGACATCCGTGTGGGTGACGGCTTTGCCCTCGGCCGCTTCCGACAGTGCCGCGAAACCGCCGCCGGCGATCACGTCAAAAAGCGTCGGCCAGTCCGGAAAGGCGTCGTTCAGCGCGATCATGCCCGCATCGGTAACGGCGCCGTAGTATGTCTCGCCATCGGCGCTGTAGGTCGCGAAACGCATCATTTTACTCCTCGTCGACCGGGTCGATGCCGCCCATGCACAGGTATTTCAGTTCCAGGAAGTCATCGAGCCCGTGGCGCGAGCCCTCGCGGCCCAGCCCCGACATCTTCACGCCGCCGAACGGCGCTTCGGCGGTCGACACCAGCCCGGTGTTGATCCCCACCATGCCGTAGTCGAGCGCTTCGCCCATCCGCCACACGCGGCCCATGTCGCGGGTGTAGAAATACGACGCCAGGCCGAAATCGGTGTCGTTCGCGGCGGCGATCACCTCCGCCTCGGTCTCGAAGCGGAAGAGCGGCGCGACCGGGCCAAAGGTCTCTTCCGTCGCCACCGCCATATCCGCGGTCACGCCCTTCAGGATCGTCGGCTCGAAGAAGGTCCCGCCCAGCGCGTGGCGGTGCCCGCCCGAGATCACCTCGGCGCCCTTCGACTGGGCGTCGCCGATATGCTCCTCGACCTTCGCCACGGCGGCATCGTCGATCAGCGGCCCGAAGGTGGTGCCTTCGTCAAAGCCGTTGCCGGTCTGCAGCCCGGCGAGCTTCGCCGCCAGCTTCTCGGCAAAGGCGTCATAGACCCCGGCCTGCACATAGATCCGGTTGGCGCAGACGCAGGTCTGGCC
>JAGRMP010000084.1:0-1949 GCA_020441225.1 Maritimibacter sp.
TTGAAGCCGAAGCCGAGCCCGCCGTGATCGACCGGGCGCGACACCCCGCCAAAGGCGGTGCTTTCCTCGGCCACGGTCATGATCCCCGGGTACTGGCCATAGGCGAGCACGTTGGTTTCGCGCAGGAAATCGATCGCCTCGTAGTTTTCGCGGCCACCGTCCTTGTTGGGGATCCACTCGCCGTCCTTGCGCGAGTAATCGCGGTAGAGCATCGAGGCGACCGCATCCACACGCAGCCCGTCGAGATGGTATTCCTCGAGCCAGTAGAGCGCGTTGGCCTTGAGGTAATTGCCCACCTCGGCGCGGCCGTAATTGTAGATCAGGGTGTTCCAGTCGATGTGGAAGCCTTCGCGCGGATCGGCATGTTCGTAGAGCGGCGTACCGTCGAACCAGCCGAGCCCATGCGCGTCGGTCGGGAAATGCCCCGGCACCCAGTCGAACAGCACGCCCAGATCGGCGTTATGCGCGGCCTCGACAAAGGCGGCAAACTCCTGCGGCGTCCCGTGGCGGATGGTCGGGGCGTACATGCCCACCGGCTGGTAGCCCCACGAGCCGTCGAACGGAAACTCGCTGATCGGCATCAGCTCGATATGGGTGAACCCCATGTCCTTGACGTAGTCCACGAGCTCGGTCGCCAGCTCGACATAGGACAGCGGACGCTTGCCTTCGTCGGCCTTCTTCCAGCTTCCCAGGTGCACCTCGTAGACCGAGATCGGCGCATCGACGTGGTTGCGCGCCGCCCGCTTGTCCATCCAGGCCTTGTCCTTCCACGCCCGCCCGAGCCCGGGCTTGCGCACCACCGAACCGGTCGCCGGCGGGTGTTCCGAACCGATCCCCACCGGGTCGGCCTTGAGCGGCATGATCACCCCGTCACGGGTGCGGATCTCGTATTTGTAGGTTGCGCCTTCGCCGACGCCGGGCAGGAAAATCTCCCATACCCCGGTCGCACCGCGCGCGCGCATCGCGTGCACCGAGCCGTTCCAGGCGTTGAAATCGCCCACCACCGAGACCCGCTGCGCATTCGGCGCCCAGACGGCGAAATGCGTGCCTTCCACCTTGTCGATGGTCTTCAGATGCGGGCCCAGCGCTTCCCACAGCCGCCGGTGGCCGCCCTGGCCCAGCAGGTATTCGTCGAGCTCGCCCAGCACCGGGCCGAACCGGTAGGGATCGACGAACTCCCAGCTCACCCCCTCGGCATTCGTTGCCTTGAGCGTGTAGGGCTTGGCCGGATCGACCGGGCCTTCGAAAAAATGCGCACACCCCGGGTGTTCCGCCAGGGGCACGGGTTTCTTGCGCCCCTGCTTGACCTCGAGCGACACCGCCCCCGGCACCCAGACGGCAAGCTGGCCGTTCTGGGGCCCGAGCACCCGGAACGGGTCGCCATGCCGCCCCTCCGCGATCGCCCAGGCTTCTTCGTCAAGCACTCTGAATCCGGTGTTGCCGGTTTCCGCGGACGGGCGATCGTTCATGGTGTCCTCCAGGTGGTTATCAAAGCGCCGAAGTGGCGTCCCAGATGTCCTTCATGTAACCACGGATCGACCGGTCAGACGAGAAGAAACCCATCCGCGCGGTGTTGAGCGCCGCCATCCGCGCCCACTTGACGCGGTCAGCATAGACCTCGTCCACCTCGGCCTGGGCGCGTTGATAATCGGCGAAATCCGAGGTCACGAGGAAGTAGTCCGAGTTCCACGTGCGGTCGACCAGACCGTGGTACCGATCGGGCTGATCGGGCGAGAACCGGCCTTCGGCGATCAGTTGCAGCACGTCTTTCAACGCCTGGCTGTGCTCAATCGCCTCGCGGGCGTGGTTGACGTTCTTGCGCCGCTTCAGCACCTCGTCCGCGGTCAACCCGAACAGGAAGAAGTTCTCCGCGCCCACCCGCTCGCGGATCTCCACGTTGGCGCCGTCGAGCGTGCCGATGGTCAGCGCGCCGTTGAGGCTGAGCTTCA